>NZ_JADEWL010000162.1 GCF_015207665.1 Plectonema cf. radiosum LEGE 06105 | reverse complement strand
CCTCCTCCCTGGGTGTTCATTTACGAATGACTGGACAATTGTTGTGGTTGCATCGAGATGAACCTTTGCACAAGCATACGCGGGTGAGGTTGTTCTTTGGTGAGGAATGGGAATTGCGCTTCGTCGATCAACGTACTTTTGGTCAGATGTGGTGGGTTCCTCCAAAGGTAGAAATACAGAGTATTATGACTGGATTAGCAAAACTTGCAGCAGATCCTTTTTCAAAGGAATTCACTGTAGAGTATCTTGCCAATAAACTCAAAAATCGCCGTCGCGCTATCAAGACTGGATTATTAGATCAATCCGTAGTGGCAGGTGTGGGTAACATTTATGCAGATGAAGCATTGTTTTTGAGTGGAATAAGACCAGAAACACTGTGCATAAATTTGCAACTAGAACAAATAGAGCGTCTTCACTCTAGTATTATTCAAGTTTTAAAAACCAGTATTGAAGCTGGAGGTACTACCTTCAGTAATTTCCTCAATGTAAAAGGCGTAAATGGCAACTATGCTCATGTGGCTTGGGTTTATAACCGCACGGGAGAACCTTGTCGAGTTTGCAGCCATCCCATCGAACGAATTAAATTAGCTGGAAGATCCAGTCATTTTTGTCCCCAGTGTCAGAAGTTGACAGTTGACAGTTGACAGTTGACAGTGGACAGTTAACCTTTAACCTTTAACCTTTAACCTTTAACCTCTAACCTCTAACCTTTAACCTTTTACGCGAGTTACAATTCTGAGTAAAAATAATCCTATTTATTAAAGGGGAAAATTTATGGCTGTGAAAAAAGGAGCGATGGTTCGTGCTATCCGCGAAAAGCTGGAAAATAGTTTGGAAGCGCAAGCGAGTGATTCTCGTTTTCCCTCCTATCTGTTTGAAAGTGAAGGTGAGATTTTGGATGTCAAAGGTGATTATGCTTTGGTGAAGTTCGGAAAAGTGCCTACACCGAATATGTGGTTACGTATGGATCAACTAGAAGAATTTAAATAACTTTTAACCTACTAACGAAGTTATAGCGGTTTTCACTTGGGTGTAATACAAATTTACCTCACCCCGCCCAAAGCAACCCCTCTCCAAGGCATCGCAGAGGGGAAGGGGGTGAGGTTTTAGTGTATTGGACTCAATTTAAATTTGCTATATGTTCCTTGCTATGGAGGCTTTTAGATATACCTTCTGAGGATTTAAATATATTAAAAAAAACGATACTTAGTTATTAAGTGTCGTTTTTTTTGTAGATAAAAATACTGTTTAAAGAAATTAATAGAAAATACCCTGATGTTGTTTATCATACCCCGAAAACACTGAGAACTAGATTATTGTAGATAGTGAAGTAAAATTATTAACTTTAAATTTAACCCTCAATGGTACTAAGAAGAAGTCGTTTGCAGAGTAAGAAAACTCAGTCTAAAAGTTCTGCTTCCAAGGCTAAAGCTCAAACTAGCACTGCGAAAGCAAAAGTAAAAAGTAGCATCAAAAAACCGAAGCCTGAAACTTTAGCTGTAGAAGAAACTTCCGTTTCCAATAATGCTCCGGAAATTGAAGTCAAAAATACAAATAAAAAGGCTGTTAGTAAAATAAAACCTGCTAGCACCATCGTAGAAAAAGCTAAGGCTACAACAAAGAAAGTTGCTAGCACCAAGGTAGAGAAAGCGAAACCTTCTATGAAGAAAGTAGAAAAACCTGCTGTTACTACCAAAGTAGTGAAAGTGAAATCTTCTACTAAGGAAATAGAAAAACCTGCTGTTACCACCAAGGTAGAAAAAACTAAATCTACTGCGAAAGTTGCTAGTAAAACAAAACCCGCTAGCACTGTTAAAAAGGTAAAAGCACAAACACCTGTATCTACTAGCATCGATAAGTCTGAAACTACTATCAAGAAAGCTGCTAGCAAAACTAAAGCTACTACTACTACTTCAGTTGCAAAAGCTAAAACTACTACTAAGAAAGTTACAACTAAGAGAAATCAAGATGAAACTCGGTTGCTTTTAGCTTTGTGGGATTTAGGAGGAACAAAGACTGAAGTTAAAACAACAGAAGTAACTGGTAGTGTACAACGCAAAAATGAGAAAGCAGGAGATTATACTTCTGTTCTCAGAAAGCTAGAAAAAGCTGGTGCTATTAGCAGCAAGCGTAAAAATAAAGTGGAAACTGTTCAGTTAACTGATAAAGGTTTGCAGATGCTGGATGAACAACTTAAAACCCTTGATTTCCAATTTTATGGAAAGCAAGTTGGAAGTAAAGTTGCAAGTAAATTTGTTGGTGGGTTGCTTAAATGGATACGAGAAATCAACGGTACAACATTTGTTTCTACAATAGAAACCAAGGAATCCGGAGTTGCATCCTAAAGAGTGTTCCCTATTAACTGTGTGATGAGTTAGCAATGAATTGAAGGTAAAGAAGGCTGTAGGTTTTCGGAAAAGCGACGAATATAGGCAATGGTAATGTGACTAGAAAGCAAACTAATGAAATAACCAGGGTTAGAGAGATATCTTAGTTTGCTTTTAATCGATATGATGACTCGGCAAGTTTTTGGCTATTTATTTGTAATCAATTCGGTGGTTTGTGCGATTGGTATTGTGTGCATCTAAACCTCTATTTCGGATAATTTTATTGTTATCTACCGCGCTATTTTTAACGATAAAGAAACGCAGATTACACTATTGAATGCAATGTTTAAACAGTGCTTGTTTCGGGCGGATTTGGGTGCATTTTCGCCCTGGATTGTTGTAATTTGATGTAAATTTTTCTGATTAATTATTTAACTCTATTTAACTAATTAAACCATTATCAATATATTTCGTTATCAATATTGAATGCATTAGATATATTTAAGTACTTTTTTGCAATAAAGCGTTTGTATTTGATAATCCAAGTGTAATATATAATACGTATAAAAACATAAAAGTAAAAATAATGACTGATTCAAATAAAACTCGCGTTCTACTGGCTTTGTGGGCATTAGGGGGAACGAAGCAGGAAGTAAAAAGAGGCGATCTTACCAAGCGAATTGTTTCTAAAGGTAAGAAAATCGCAGATTACCATGGAATTTTTAAGCAATTAGAGCAAGAAAACGCGATCGCCATTTCCAGGAAAAGTTTTTCTTTGGTATCTCCAAAGGGTGTAGAAATGCTGGGTGAAGGTTTGAAAAATCCTGATTTTGAATTTGAAGGGACAATTGTCGGAACTTGGGCTGCAAATGCTTTGCTGAGGTGGATTGGAGAGATTGAGAGTAGCGTTAATTCTGCACCTGCACCGCAAAATGGAAAATCGTTAAATAATGCGATCGCTTCTTATAAGGAGTTTGAGCAAGTTGCATTAGAGGTTTACGAGAATTTGAACCGAGATTACAACTTAAATAATTTGGTACCAATTTATCGGATTAGGAGAGAAATTGGCGATCGCGTTTCTCGTAAACAGTTCAGTGAATGGCTGTTAGAGATGCAAGCAGAGGATATTTTTCAACTCGAAGGTGGAAGTGTAGAAGATAGTGCTGCGGACAAAATAGAAGATTCTATCACTACTGAATTAGATGGATTGCGTTGCTACGCTTCCAAATTGCAAAATTAAACCTTTTTATGTCACTTATTAAGTTTTAAGAAATATGATTGGTAACACATCTTTAATTGATGAACTTATTAGGAATAAAAATCCCTTCGCAGGACATATTGTTGTCCGTTCATCACAAATATGGGGAAAAAGTTTTCCCGATGTCCCTTCAATTAATGCTCATGCTTCCAATGCTGTTTTTGATGCAGTAGATAAAGTTAGTAAAGGGGAACGTGAAACTGTAGGGATTACAATTATTGCTGAAAAAGGAGCAGGTAAAAGTCATATTATCAGTCGAATTCGACATCGCTTGCAGACAGAAGATAATGCTTTATTTATCTATATGGGCAAGTATGATAATTTAAATCAGATTAAATACGAATTTCTGCAAACTTTGGCTTCTAGTTTGAGAGCGCATGGTAGTAAAAATGTAATGCAGTGGCAAGAAATCGCAGCGGCTTTAATTAATGAAGCTACAGGATGGGATTATACACCACAACAATATATTCAGAATATTTACCCAACATACTTGAAAAAATACTCAACTAAATTTGTTGATAAATTAACTGAACTTATTCTTCCAAATAAACCAGATATTACTAATCCTTATTTGATAAAAGCAATTTTATGGACGCTATCTTCTGTCCACACTAACTATGCTAATTATTGGCTGGCTGGATTGGATTTAACTCAAAATCAAGCTGAAGTAATGGGATTACCAAATTACGATAAAAATGATAAAGAAGCCGAAGGATTAAAAACAGTTCGCCAGATTTTAGATATTATCAGCGATTACAAAGTTCCTGTAATTTGCTTTGATGAATTAGATAATACCGAAGTTAATGAATATGGCTTGCTCTCGGCACAATTAGTTGCAAGTTTAGCAAAAGACTTATACAACAACCTCAAACGTTGTGTTTTTCTTTTAGCAATGTATCCCCGCACTTGGAACGAGCAAATAAGGGCTTTACCACAAGTTGAAGCTATCATAGATAGATTAGTCAGCGAGCAGCTAGATAGACAGCCTTTAAAATTAAACAATCCTAATGCAGATGATATTGTGCCGATTGTAAGTCAGTGGCTACAAGTTTTCTACGAAGAAAATAAAGTTGTTCCACCACACCCAGTTTATCCTTTTGATGAAAATAAGCTCAGAGAATTTGGTAAGAGTAAACCAACAATAAGGTCGATTTTAAAGTGGTGTGCAGAAAATTTTGTCAATTCACCAACTAAATCAAATCCAGTAAAAGAATATTATCAAAGCGAATTAACGAATATTGAAGCTTCTATTGATGAATTAATGGAAGATCAAGAAGCAATTTCCAAAGCACTTAGATTCGCATTCTCAAGTTTAAAAGGTGAAAAATTAGAAGGAATAAATATTGAAGAAGTCGAAGACATTCAAGCTAACGCAGCAGACAAAGGATATATTGATTTCAAAATTGTTGGTAACAATCGCAAAGTTAAAATTGGTGTTGATGTAATTCAGCAATCTGGTGGAAGGTATGTAGGAGCAGCACTAAAAAGACTAATTGAATATGAAAAATTTGATATTACTCGCGGTTGTTTAGTTCGCTCCAAAAAGATTAATTCTGGTGCATATATACCCAACGAATGTTTAAAACAACTTTTGCATCATCAAGGTGGTGAATGGGTAATGTTGCAAAGCCAAGATATTAAACCTCTTTTGGCTATTTGGTTCGTGTATAGCTGTGAAAGTTATGAACTGACTGAAAAAGAAATTTTTGACTTTATCAAGCAAGAGCAAATAGCAATTAATAATCCCTTAGTTAGAGAAATACTCAGCGAACCATCGGGAGAACAACCAAGCGATTTAACTGATGATGATTTACCAATCAGCATTCCTCAAAGCGTTGATAGCAGTAATATCGACCTAAACATAGACAATTAAATATGAATTCACCGCTTTCAATTTCAACAGCATTGTGTCTATCCAGTTCTGATATTGCAGCTTTAATTCAAGGACGAATTATTGTTGCTATGCCCAGGATGTTTATTCGTCTTGGACAAAAATTTGCACTTTATCCGGTAGATTTATTAGCTACACAAGAAAAAGTCTCAATCCAAGCTTGGGCTAAATGTGAACTTACTCAAATTATTGATGAAAGTCTGTCTCTAGAAAGATTATCTCGGTTAACAATCTGGACGCAAGATACATTAGATAAAATACTGCATCAACAACAGCATATTTTTCTAAGTTATTTACGTCTTTATAAATTATCTCAGCCTTATGAAGTATCACTAAAAGTAGAATCAAATCAGTTAGGAAAATTTATCGGTTTACCTAATTATTTGAGTGTTTCCGATACAAACCCAGTTTTACCAGATAACATCTTCGCTACTCGCAAGCGTCAATTAGAAAAACTCGAACCACCACAGCATCCAGAATTAGAAGAATTAATAGACGTTTTATCACCTTTAGCTATTAATAATCCAGCAGCGAAACAATTAGAAAAAAATATTAATATATTCTTAGGTTGGAGTAATCAACAAACAGTAAATAATATTGATTTAGAATTGGCTTGGACAAAAGAAATCGCAGCATTAGGGAATCGTAGTAAAGAAGAAGATAAAGGCAAAAGTCATTATCAAGCGGGGACAGATTTTGAAAATATAGTTCGTCAGAGTTTAGAATTTTTAGGATTTACTGTTGATTATTTTCACAAGGGTGGTGCTGGTGGTGTAGATGTATTTTGTTCGCACCCTTACCCATTAGTTGGAGAATGTAAATCAGGTCAAAAAATTCCTAATGACACAGCAGTACAATTATTAAACTTAGGAACACTCCGCTTAAAAAGCCAAGAATTGCTTCAGCAAGCAACTAAATTAATTATCGGTCCTGGTGAACCAACAACACAACTTAAAGACGCTGCAAAAGTACATGGTATGGCTATTATTAATCCTGAAACTTTAGAAAAATTAGTTCAATTACAAAGTAAATATCGTAATTCAATAGATTTATTTAAACTGCAAAATTTTTTAAAAGCTGGTCAATCTGATGCGGAAGTGCAACAATATATAATACAGATTGAAAAAGAAATTAAATTGCGATCGCATTTGGTACAATTAGTCAAAAATTATCTACAAAACTCCCAGATGGATTCTACAGGAGTCGATGCATTACATGGTGCTTACTTTAATTCTAATCCAGCACAATCATTAAACCGTCAAGAAATGCACGAAATTCTCATCGAACTATCTTCACCTTTAACAGGTTACTTAGGACGAATTAAAGGTACTGATTGGAACAGCGATAAATTCTATTTTCTCCGCGATTTAGCGATTGAGTAATAAAATATTTCTTAGAGGATATTTGAAAAGTTTAATTTCATACTTTATCCGGCGGTTTAAACCGCTACTACACAAACAAAGTCCACCTGCGTGGACTAATTAATTTAGAACCCGCGCAGGCGGGTTTTGTTTGTGTAGCCGCGACTTCTAGTCGCCAGGTAAAGACTTTTAACCGTTAAAATATCCTCTTAAGAGGGAACAATCCAAAATCTAAAATCTAAAATCCAAAATCGAATTGAAATGACTAGCTTCTTCCGTGCTGAAGTTGATGCAATGACTGGATATATTCCAGGGGAACAGCCAAAACCCGGCAGTAAGATTATCAAGCTTAATAGTAACGAAAATCCTTATCCTCCTTCTCCTAAAGTGAAAGAAGTTTTACAAAACTTCGATTGGGAATGGTTACGACGATATCCTAATGCTTCTGCTACCGATTTTCGCAATGCTATTAGTGAAGTTTTGAATGTTCCTGCTGATTGGATAATTGTTGGTAATGGTAGTGATGAAGTGTTGAATTTAATAATTCGCGCTTGTACGGATTCCCATAGAAAAGTTGTTTATCCTATGCCTACCTACATCCTTTACCGTACTTTGGTAGAGATGCAAGCAGCTCAAAAAGTAGAAATTGATTATCCATCAGATTATAAATTACCGATAGAAGAATTAGTAAAAGTCGATGGCGCAGTAACAATTATCGCTACTCCTAATAGTCCATCAGGACATATTGTACCACTAGAAAATTTACGGGAATTAGCAACAAGATTATCTGGTATTTTGGTGATTGATGAGGCTTATGTAGATTTTGGTAATGGTGATGCTTTATCTTTAGTTAAAGAGTTTAATAATGTAATTTCTATTCGTACTTTATCGAAGGGATATTCACTTGCGGGGATAAGATTAGGTTTCGCAATTGCTAATCCTAATTTATTACAGGGTTTGTATAAAGTTAAGGATAGTCATAATATTGATGCGATTGCTTGTGCTGTCGGTGCTGCTGCAATTCGCGACCAAGATTATAAGAATTATTGTGTGAAAAAGGTTAAAATATCGCGGGATAAGTTATCAAGTGATTTAAAAAAATTAAGTTTTAAAGTTTGGGATTCTCATACTAATTGTTTATTAGTTGAGCCTCCTCAAGGTAATGCGGAGTATTTGTATTTAAGGTTGAAAGAACAAGGTATTTGGATTAGATATTTTAATCAGGAAGGGTTGGAAGATAAGTTACGGATTACTGTTGGTACGGATGAGGAAAATAAAGTGTTGATTGAGGCTTTGGGTGAGTTAATTGAGTGTAATTAAAGATTTATTTAACGCAGAGGAGCGCAAAGGTTTTCGCGGAGTAACGCGGAGTTTTTACTTTAATTGAAATTACTTTAATTTAATCAACTGATAATTTTGCACTTCACCGATAATACTATGGGGTTGCGATATTATAGAAGCTTGTTTTTCGCTTATCCAAGCATAACCCGAAGTGGTAATTTGGGAAATTTCATTTACTCGTTTTCCATGTTTTGGAGTATAGAAATTGATTAATACTCCTGTTTTACCATCAACATCAACGAAATTAATCGGATGATTTTGTAAAATTTGAGCAATTTCAGGTTGCTGTAAAAATGCTTGAAAATCAGGGTTATAGTTACTTAAAAATCCGAAACTACCAGTTACCGCTAAAGTCAACCAAGCGGAAATCAACCAAGCTGCTATCCAATAACGGGCTGAAATCAAATTTTTACTAAAGCGACAACGAGCAACCCAAAGTAAAGGTAATGTTAACCAGCTTAAACCTAATACTAAACCAATGATTGCATAATTGCGGATTTCACCATCGCGATCGCTAATTAAAAAAACTACTATACTTGCTAATAAAATCAGAATACCCAGTGTAGCAAAGCTATAGTTTATAGTTTTTAAAATATGAGTTGATGATAAACGTACTGATGAAAATAAAGGTATATTTTTTATTTCTATTTCTTTTATTTCTTGATTCCAAATGTTTCCTAGCCAATTCAATCCAACCGCAGCAAGTAAAGCAATAAACGGATATAAAGAAAGACTGTAATGAGATAAACGAGTTGAAAAAATACTCAATTCGATAAATAAAATTAGCGGAAAACCTATTAATATTAAGAAATTTTTCTCTGTAGTGCGTTCGCGTAGCGTGCGCGAAGCGCAAACATCTTGCTCGCTATTTTGATTATTAGATTGCCAAATTTTATAATTATAAGTATCAGTTTCTTCCGTAGATTTAAAATTATATTTAGATAAAAAATCCCTAATTAATAAACCCGCACCTAATAAACCGTGAAATGACCAGGGAAAAGCTAAAATAGGAATATGCCAAAAATAATAAATCCAGTTATTATTTTCACGTTCACTTGAACCTTGTTGGATAACAAAATTTATTAACTGTGTAAAACTATCATCACCAAACCGTAAAGAACTAAGTTTAAGCCAAATTATAGTCGGTAGCAATCCGAAAAAAAATCCCAGACATAACATGGGATTTCCTAAATGATGATGACGGCGATGCTGTAATATTAAATAAGGCAACAAAGCTATTATTGGAGGAAAAATCATAAAGCTTCTTAATAAGAAACCTAAACCAAAACTAGAGCCAGCAATCAAACCCCAAATATAACGATGTTTAAAATTTAATTCCGCTTTTAATAAAGAAAAAATTCCTAAAAGTACTAAAAACACCAGTGGTACATCTGGAGTTCCTAAACGAGAATATTGCAGCCACAGAAACTCTACACTCAAAATAGCAGCAGCAAGCCAAGCAACTTTTTTAGTTAATAAGATTTTGCCTATTTCATATACCATAAATACGCTCAAAATACCTAAAATCATATTTGGTAAACGAACGCTAACTTCATTAATGCCAAACAAGCTGTAAGAAACGGCAAGTAACCAATAGAAACCCGGTGTTTTATGATGAGGATTTTTCCAAGGATTAATCCAGTCTCCTGAATCATACATTAATCGCGATCGCCAAGCGTAAAGTCCCTCATCATGAGCCATCAAACTATGATTTCCTATACCTAGTAACAATAGTGGAACTATCCAAACTAATAAACTTAAATAAGGACAAACAATCCAAATGAAAAAATTTAGTTTAATCAAAGACAACTTTAGTTTAGATAACATTTGATTAGTAAATATTGCAGATAACGAACTTAATTAAAAAATCAGGTTTTTCCCTGAAATATCTGGGAGACAAGACAACTGTCCTAAGAAGATGTTTTAAAATTATCCGGCGGTTTAAACCGCTACTACAAAAACAAAGTCCACCTGCGTGGACTAGTTAGTTTAGAACCCGCGCAGGCGGGTTTTGTTTGTGTAGCCGCGACTTCTAGTCGCCAGGTAAAGTATTAAATTAGACTTTCAAAACATCCTCTAAAAACCCGACTTCTCTCACTAATTACGAATTACGAATTACGAATTATATTCACCCAGCGCCCAACTTAACTAAATTAATGGTCAAATCTGTTTTTAAAATATATAAAGTGGTACACCAGGGAATTTTATAATGCTTCGACCAAATCAACGCATGAAGTTGGATGACACCGATGATAAGTTATTTTACGGGCTGCCTCGTTTTGTTACCCATGTAGATGAAGGATTTATTCAACAACTTACAGATTTATACCGTCAACGTCTCCAACCCAATACACGGATTTTTGACATGATGAGTAGTTGGGTGTCTCATTTACCAGATGAAATCCAATTTAGTCATGTTGAAGGACACGGAATGAATGTTGAAGAATTAGCACGCAACCCCCAATTTGACAATTACTTTATCCAAAATCTTAACGAAAATCCCAAATTACCGCTCAAAGACCAAGAATTTGATGCTGTTCTCAATTGTGTTTCTATACAATATTTGCAGTATCCAGAAGCAATATTTACCGAAATTCACCGCATCCTCAAACCCGGTGGTATGGCAATTATCAGCTTTTCTAACAGAATGTTTTACCAAAAAGCAATTCAAGCATGGCGCGATAGTAGTGAAAGGGGTAGAGTTGAATTGGTTAAAAGCTATTTTCAATCGGTTCCCGGATTTACTCCTCCAGAAGTAATCATAAATCAATCTTCAGCACCAAATTTCCTCCAGTGGTTAGGTGCGGGAAGTGGCGACCCATTTTATGCTGTTATAGCTCATCGAAATTAACAGTTAATAAAAAAGGTTAAAGGTTAGAGGTCAAAGGTTAAAGGGGGATTTGAATGTTTTTAACCTTATATTTTCGGTTTGGTTAAGAAGTTTAACTGTTGATTAACATACTCAAACGTTATCAAAAAGTAATTTTTGTTTATTCACGTATGAAGTATAAAGGATGAGTCATAAAGTATCAGTTATAAAGTATAAATTGTTAATCCTTTATACTTTATTCGGTCAAGCTTAAATTAGAAATTAGGAGTAAAAGATGAATTTTCCCCGTGTGCATAAGATATTAGCAGCCCTACTTCTTTCGATTGTATTACTGACAACAGCCTGCGCTCAACAAGCACCAGGACGTTTTGATCAAGTACAGCAGGAAAGTAGTCAGCAGAAGAAAGGACAAGCGGTTGCTAAAGATGCAACTCAAGGTAGTGAATTTAATAAATTCTTCCCAGAAGCATCAGATGGTTATCAGCGAGTTTTTACTCAAGAGAAGAAAGGTTTTGCTGAAGCCAAGCTGAAACAAGATGGTAAAGATGTCGCAGTAATGGCAATTTCCGATACCACCAGCGTACCCGGAGCAGCAGCTAAATTCTCTAATAGCACCAAACAAATCTCTGGTTATCCAGCAGTAGAAGTTGGCAATACTCAAACAGCGATTTTAGTTAGCGATCGCTATCAAGTAAAAGTATTGTCCCGCAATCCTTCATTTACAGCCACCGATAGAGAAGCTTGGCTGAAAAAATTTAACCTTAGCGGTTTATCTAGATTAAAAGCATAGTTAACAGTCAACTGTCCACTGTCAACTGTCCACTAATCATTTTTTCAGTAATAAATTAAGTAATCAAGGAGTCTACTATCGTGAGCAAACCGATTTTTGAATTGGTTGATGAATTACCAACTAGTGGTTTAACCGTTTCGGTGCTAAATTCACTCGATTCTATTACCCCTGGTCATTGGAAAAATACAGTTGGTTTTGTTAATACGATTAAAGAAGTCACTGGTGAAACTGACGAAAGTCTCATACAAACCATTGGGGAACGCGCAATTTATCTTTATAATGACCGTTCTCAAGGATATCAAAAAGGTTTATGGCTGTACCAAACCGTTGACAGAACCGATAAAGCCTTGGGTGCAGCGGCTTTAGCTAATAAAGTAAGTGGAAAAATTCCTTTGTTTGGAGGTTTAATTAACAGATTTACTCCCAAAGCGGATAAAGCGCAAACTATTGATTTATCTTTGAAATTAATTGCCGAATTACTCGCTTTTTGCAGCATAAATGGTATTCCTGGAGATAGCATTGGCGATTTTGTCGCTTCCTTGGGTGAATACAGCGGTGAATCCTACATCCGTATGGTAGGATTAATCTGCCTTGATGGTTTGATTCCTCTTGGTCCAGATTTTATCCAACAAGCTCAATCTGCACTCAATGGAATGAATCCTAAAGAATTAGAAGATAATTCCACATTCAAGCAGATGAACGATGAAATTCCCGGTAGTAGTTCCGAAGGTAAACTTAACTTTATCGGTTCCAGTTTTGATTCAGTCAAAGGCTGGATGAGTGACACTGTATCTTCCAATAATTTAACTCCTCAAAAAGTCACAAGTAAGTTGAGCAGTTTTGTTGATTTTGCCGATGATAAGTTAGATTATCTCGCTGCTTTCCTTGACCTCAGCACTAACTATTTTGAGCATACAGGTACACAAACCCTTGCTAAAAGGTTAATTGAACGGGCTGTAGCTGAAATTTAGCTTCTTCATTTTCAGGTAATTGCTAATATTTGTTATTACCAATTACCTGTTATTAAAATTAAATTTTCGACAAAGATAAAATTATTATAAAATTATTTAGAAAAAGTAAATAAACGAGCATTGTCTAAGCTCATAAATGTTTAATTTCTACTCTCAAAATGTAGCCGAAAGTCGATATGATTATTTGATTCAGCATCTCCTTGGAGAGAATTTAGTTCATCCAAATGAATCAGCATCATATCGAAGTAACGGTTTCAGTAGATAATTTCAAAAGTAATATTAGCCATATTCGCGATCGCGTTCAGCCTGCTCAACTGTGTGTGGTCATGAAAGCCAATGCTTACGGACATGGTTTGCAGCAGTTAGCACCTACAGCAGTGGTAGCAGGTGCAGAATATATAGGTATTTGTACTAATCCGGAAGCAACAGTTATTCGTGAGTTGGGCTTGGATGTAAAACTATTGCGTTTGCGAATGGGTTTACCTGAAGAATTGCAAGAATCCATTGACTCACTGAACATTGAAGAACAAGTAGGAACAATCGAAGTAGCAAAATATCTTTCAGAAGCAGGAGTAAAACGCGGTAAAAAAATTCCCGTACATATCAACATCGATACCGGAATGGGTAGAAGTGGTTTCTTTTTCAACCAAACAGAAGAACTAAAACAAGTTTGTGGATTACCCGGTATTAATATTGTCGGTGTGATGACTCACTTTGCTAGTTCCGATGGAAAAGATTTAGGCTTTACTCACTATCAGATAGAGCAATTTGAAAAAGCACGTCAAGTCCTGAAAAATTACGTGTCTCACAACGTATTAACTCATACTCATAATAGTGCAGCGACAGTACGTATAAGTAATGAAAGTAACCAGTTAGTAAGAGTTGGAGCAGCCTGTTACGGAGTGCGAACCTCCCAGGATTTTGAAAATCCTCCCGAACTCAAACCCGTAATGTCAGTAAAAACTAGGGTAGCACAAGTAAGAAAAGTACCCAAAGGTAAAACAATCGGTTATGGTAGCTTATTTACAACTCAAAGGGATAGTTTAATTGCATCCTTACCAGTAGGTTTTGGTGAAGGTTATCCCCGTTCATTATTTAATAAAGGTATTGTGCTAATTAAAGGTCATCGCTGTCCCGTAGTCGGACGAGTATCCTTGAACATCACCACAGTAGATATTACCGACATTCCCGAACCAGTAGAATGGGGTGATGAGGTGGTATTGGTAGGAACTCAAGGTAAGGAAGAAATCACCTTTGAGGAACTTGCAGATAAATTTGCTAGTGTACATACCGAAATTAACTTGATGGCAGGTTTTATGAATCAGGTTAGTTATGTGTAAAAGTTAGGAGTGAGGAGTTAGTTGACAGTTGACAGTTGACAGTTGACAGTGGAGAGTGGACAGTGGACAGTTAATTTCTCCTTGTCTCCTATCTCCTC
>NZ_JADEWL010000017.1 GCF_015207665.1 Plectonema cf. radiosum LEGE 06105 | reverse complement strand
GGGCAGGGAGAATGTGACTCCATGCTCACCGTTTCCCGCTCTCCTTCTGAGGAAGCGTCTGAAGAACTTACTTCCTCAGCAAATACTGCTGCCCCATCCGCTGCCGTTGCGTCCGATGATTCGCCGTGGTGACGCACGTCATTCGCGCATTGAGCCTCAGAAGAATTATTAATTGCTCCCTCTACTCCCCCTGCTCCCTGCTCCCTGCCCCCTGCCTTCTCGGAGGAAGCAACCTCCACCCGCATGGACATACAAAGCGATTTTTCAAGTTTCTTAATGAATTTTTTGGAATCGGCAACCACCATGATTTTCTGCCCCAGCATTAGCGCTGTAGAAATTTGTGCTACCAAACTAGAAGAATCTTTACCTTCGTACCAGTGAATAACGCGATCGCCATTCTTCCAATCGTTTACAAAAATTAACGGTTCTTCTCCTTTGGGACGCATTGCCCGGAAGAAATTCACCGTCACGTCATCCATGTGGGCATCCGCAATCACCACCAGGGTTGCGTTGTAGACGATGTATTCGAGTACTTCCAAAATCTGCGCCCGGTATTCCCTACAGGTTTTGCTGTGCAGCAGGTGGGTGAGGTACTGACAAGCTTCGTCGATGAATACACAGCCGTATTCTAGGGCTTCGGTGTTGAGTTTATGCAAACTGTCAATGGTGATGCTCAAAGCCTTGACTTTGGCTAAGTCCCCGTAACTCAAGGAAGAGTACATATCGGTTTGCAAGCGTTCTGAGAGGTTTTTGAGCAAGTTAACCCGATGCCCGTTGTTGAGAAAACGCACGTTGGGGTGTTCCGACCGCCATTTTCTCATCAATTCGGTTTTTCCGGTTCCCATGTCGCTTGACAGCACAACGAGTCCCGACGATGGAAGTTTGATGGCATCGGATAAATACTTGACATTTACCCGGACGTGGGGTTTGTATTTGCTGCTCAGCCCCCGGTGGCTGATGTGGAATGAACGCCGGTAATCGTCAAGTAACCTGGCATCGTTGATGATGGCTGTGAGTAAAACATCAGCGTCCTTTTTGCGGGCGCTAGCGAAGTCATCAACACCCTTCTCTGGTCCTGGAAGTGTTATGACCTCACATTGGCATTTGGCGGCTTCTACAGCCTTCCCGGTGCGAATGGTGGCTTGGAATACTGCCCACCGGGTTTTAAATTTGGTTTCGTGGTCGAAAAGAATTTGGAATTTACGTCCCGGTTGCGCCAGTGGCAGTAAATCTGGGTGTAGGCGTTCGTCAAAGTCTTTCTTACCAACTCGTCCGTTCCAAATACCGGGGAGTGCGATCGCCACAAATCCCAAACTCAACAAAGCAGCGGCTTTCTTTTCGCCTTCGCACAGAATTATGGGAATTTCTGGATGTGCAAGTACCCATTCCCAGAAGTTTAGGGGATGCAATCTATCGCGCAGGCGCAATGCTAGGGGGGAATTGTACCGCTTGATTCCGTACCGTTTGGCTACTTTGTCCCAAATGCAGTCGGGGATGTCGAAGTAGGTGACGCGGTTGGGTGTTTTGGGTGGTGATTCGTATTTGACGAATCTACCTTTTTCATCAATTCGGGGGTAGGTGGGCTTAAAACGCCCCCATTCCATCGGTTTCCAGTTGTTATAGGGGTCAAGCCCGCTAACCCACCATCCACCGTGTTCTGCGTGAGCATAGCGCTTGAGGTAGCCACTCGCGATTCTTCCGGTATTGGTGCGGGGTAGGTCTTTTGAGATGAATAGGTAATCGTAGGCTGTTGTGCCAGCGATGTGGCTGAAGTTCGCTGCGATTAGCGCGGGGTGGATGGCGCTTTCTATGGCGAGTTCTTGGTATTCGTTGGGCGTGAGGTTGTTGGGGTGTTGGGGGTTTTCTGACATTAGGACACACCCCCGCAAGCCTGTTGGGTGAAGATTATTTGCATTTTTCGGACTCCTTGAAGGTTGGAGCCGATTAGCGCTTATAACTTTCCCTAGAAGCGAAAAGAAATTGCTATAGAACCTTTAGTCCACCTCAAAATTTGCTAACCTTATGGTGCTTAATGGGTTGGTTGGTTGGCTTACGAACGAACGAGCGAGCGAGCAAGCGCAACTGAGAAGTGAGGCAAAGTCTGTGTGACAACAGACCTATCGCATGGCGTGGGGGTAGACTGGAATGAAGATTCTTTTTAGCAGTAACTCTTAGCAACTCCTTTTCTTTTCGTTTCTAGAGCAAGCACGAGCCACTAACCAGCTTTTCTTAGTAGGTGGAAATTGGCTGTAAGCCTTGTATAAAGCTGTTTTTCTAAATATCGGTTCATAAATTAACCTCCGTTTGTACTTGGCGGGACTGTAGTTCTCAAACTGAAATTTTTCTACTTCGCAAAAATTTGGTTACTCCTGTATTTGTTTTTGATGCAGGTGAACTTGAAACATGGCACTCAAATATCATGCCAGAAGTGGGAAGACGAGTTTGGAATTTTGATCTAATTAATCTAATTACTCAGGGCTGTTTTAAGGCTCTGAAGTTCTTATGTAGCAAGGGTTTTATTTTTGCTTCATCCGGGGATGTGGGGGTTTTCATCCGGGGATGTGGGGGTTTTCGTCCGGGGATGTGGATGCTTTTGTTTTAAAGCTCAAAACCATATAGCGTAAGGATTTAAAGCCTAATTTTACGACTTTTTTTTTTAAAACAAAGTCGTAACGAAAAATAGCCGTTTCAGCGTGGTTGCTGGTGCGTAACCTGGGCAAATTATTTTGCATTTTCAAAAATGTTGAATGTTGAATATTGGTTATCCGGGGTGGATATGGGCAATCATCCGGGGGTGTGGATGCAAGTAATCATCCGGGGATGTGGATGCAGGCAATCATCCGGGGGTGTGGATGCAGGTAAATCATCCGGGGATGTGGATGCAAGTAATCATCCGGGGATGTGGATGCAAGTAATCATCCGGGGATGGGGATTTTCTTGTTCTCAAGCTCAAATCCTTGCTATACATTCATTTGACGGCAATAAGTTTTGGATATTTGTACTCAAACTTTGTACTCAAACAAAGCAAGAACAAAAAAGTTTATTGCAAGCAACAGAAACCTGGAATTTTGTAAACTTATGTAAAACTATGTAAATTTATATCAATTTTGGATATTTACAAGCGTTTGTATTTGTGAGGCTAGTTGCGTATTGATGGAGCGCTCGCCCCGTTCAATCAAGGAGACGAGGTTTTGGGAGATATGCAAAAAGCCAGCCAGTTTAGCCTGCGACCACCCTTTGGCAATACGTGCTTCTTTGACTTGGCTGCCAGTCAAATTTACTTCTTGCGATGGAACGGGTGCGGTTTTAGGTTTTGACTGTTTAGCTTTGGATTTCAATCGTCTGGCTGTAACTTTGGATGCTATGAGTTCGGGGATGGGGTTTGGGGGTTTGACGGTTAACTTGGCATCTAGAAGATTCTTTATGTACCCTTTTGGTTTTTTTTCTTCGCAATCCGGTCTTAGCCAAGAAGAGTAAGTTTCTGAGTCAAATACAATCTGCCAGTTCAGTTTGAGCAGCAGTTTTATGGCACTATCCCAGCGTTTTTTTAGGTCATATGCTCTGCGGGAATCTGACTGGGCTTTATCTATCACCGTTTCGGGAAATGCAATTCGCAATAGCTCATGCACCTTGTACTTACCATCAAGGCGAACTCGACTATCCAATGTCAAATGTATGGCTAACCTGAGCGCTAGCTCATTGTGGTGGGGGTCAATTTTTAAAACTTGCTGGGCTAAGTATCCAAACTGATATAACGCTTCTCGTGATGTGGCTCCGGCTCGGTTTAAAAAATCTCGCGTCCATAGTCCTGGCTGTATTGTGATATAAACTTCATCGGGCTTATCTATTTTCCCTTCTAAATTAAATTGACCTGTAGCTTGAATATGTACATTCCACATTCTCCCCACAGGAACGCTACCTACCATTTTTCCTTGTTTATTTCTCCCCTCTACCCAAACAGTTCTTACCAAAAGACAATCAAGAGCAAAGGCGGTACTAGCAATTTCTAGTAGGTTTTCTACTTTTGCTTTTTTATGATTTTTATCCCAGCCAAATTCTTTAATAATATCGCTTGCTTTGAGATTGAAAGTGCTTTCCCAAGGCTTCTCTTGGTTCATAGTATGGGCAGCAAAAACCAAGTGTAATTTGGCAGTTGTAAAGCCAAATTTATCAATAATTTGTTGAGCCTCATTCCAGGGAAGCATAGTTATATCGCCAGGGCTACAAATATAATGCTCAATGTAATTTTCAGGATTACCTTTAGCTGTATATCGTAAATATGCTATTCCTTCAGTATCTTTATGCCACAAGTCTTTTCTGTTAAGAGCTTCCATACTAGAAAACATTACTGCTGACGAAGGTATAGGAACTACGGGCTTTAAATTTTGTTCTACAATTGGTAAATCTTTAGAAAGCACATTTTCGGTTGCACTTTTCAATTCTGAATTAACTTTTAGTTCTTCTGTAAAGCTTTCTGCTATCTCCTCAGCAAGCTTTTTAACAAGGCTGTCGTATTCAAATTGATGCAGTTTACCCAACGTATCTTTTTCTATTATCTTGATAGCTGTTGTTGTCGCTATTTCATTAATAAAGTCGGAAAAATCGCTTTGCAATACTGTCAATAGTTTGTGGCAATCAAGAAGTAACTTAGGGTCAATTTTTGTGGCAAAGTTACTAATATTAATTACGCCGGAGCTTTTTGAATTGCTAACACTCTGCGTTCTTTTCGGTTGGTTTTTGGTAGTATTGTTTTTTGCCATAAGATTAGTGCTTCCATTGATGATGATTTGGCTATCTTTTTGAGCAAAATTAATTATTATTTTGATGCATGAAATGCGGTCGCCTCATACCACAAAAATATGGCAGGGCAACTGGTTAGAAACATTGCTTACGATAAAATCCCCGCTTCGCTAAAAGCTTGACTAAGAAAATCAAGCAGTCCCAAGTTATCCGCCCACTGGGTAAGATATTCATAGTCGAGGTTTTCAGCTTGCAGCTTGAGTATCCCCAGCACGTCACGCCACTGCTTCTCAGATTGGCTCCCCCTGCCCCAAGCGATTTTTTGCAATAGGAGGTCTTCGGGGGAAATCACCCAAAAAGCTGGCATTTCCTCGACATCAAGTAATTGTCGCCGCACCATTTGCGATGTTGCAAACGCTGAAGTATCCGTAACGTACAGGTCAGCGTTAGCAATGGTTTCGGTATGAGTAATATTGAGCAGACCTTCGCGTCCCCGCTGCAAATCCTCAACCGCACCCGCTGGACAGTAGTAACCTGCCGCTTCCAGCGTTGTTACCAACAAATTGATTTGGTCAGGTTGGATTTCGATAACTAAATCTAGATCGCGGGTAGAGCGGGGTTCACCATGAATGGAACTTGCAACACCCCCACTAACGTAGTAGGGAATGTTGACCGACTCCAGAATTTGGTGGAGTTCGCCAGCAAGGGTTATTGAATCTTGAATCCACATTGTTTCATCACCTCCTTTTGGTTGGAAGCCAGGAAGAAATTTTTCTGCCAATACCGCACGGGCAAAGTGCAGGCGAATTTCTTCTAATGGCACACCGCGATTTCGGGATTTAATTCCCGCCAAACAAAGTTTTTTTATCCCCCGGTCATGAGAAGCAGCCATTTCAACCCGCTGCTTTAGGGAGAGTTGGCGCAACCGAGCAAACAAGTAGATATCTGCATCAATGTTCGTGTCGGGGGCTTGTGGTTGGTAGCCGTTACGAACAGTGGTGTTTGTAAGTACTTGGGAAATTAGTTTTGGAGTCATGATTTCTCCTTACCGCAGGGAATTTATTTCACCCTTCAATCGAATCGGGACCAACGAAAATCTCACCACTACGCCCAATAGTATTGTGGAAGAAACACCCGTGAGCGTGACCAAAGGAACCACTAACTCCTCGGAGGTTGGCATTTTCAAAGCTGGTTCCTACAACGGAAGTTTCAGCGACGTTAGCATCTTCGAGAGTAGCACCAATGAACTTAGCCAGACTCAACTTGGCATAAGTGAAATTAACCCGGCTCAAATTGGCTCCGCTCAAATCAGCTGCCAACAAATTAGCTCTACTCAAGTTAGCTCCACTCAAATCAGCCCCACTCAAGTCAACCCCCTCCAAGTCAACCCCACTAAAATCTCTTTCCCCAGCAGCATAACGCTTTAACAACTCCTCAGCAGTCATAACTTACCTCTGTTATAGGTTGCCCATTTTTGTGCGTTCACTTCTCCTTCTCTTTGAAGGATTTTGTTTGCTGGTCTTTCCACTCAAAGTATTCTCTTAATAGGTTTTCTAAGCCTTGACTATTGTCAATGCCATTTTCTACGCAATAAATTTTGAATCTTTTAAGTAGGTCTTGCGGTATTAACCCCCTTAACAATCCATAGTTTGGGTCTTTTTTCTTATCGGTCACAGTAGCAATATGCTGATGTCGCAACTTCTGCTCCATTATTTCATGCCTTTTTTCTAAATCTATTTTGTTGCGATGTCGCAACATCGCAACTTGCTGTATACTAACAAATAAGACGCACAAAGTCTGCAAAGTTTTTAAAAGAACAACCCACACAGCGTCCCAACCCAGGACATGGACAACAACTACTGCAACCATGTCTAAAACCTTGTGCAACACACGCGCAACAGCATGTGAGCAGGGGTGTATATAAAGTTGTTTTTAAGGAGAGTCTAATTACATCAAAACATTGAAAACTCTTGCAGGAGCGTTGTTTCAAGTCTTGTAAAGATGATTTTTATCCAATTGTCGTCCAAGTTATCAGATAGGTGTCCAAGGGTATTGATACATGGTTCAAAGTTATTGACGTATCTGATAACTAAGAATTTAGGGATAGCCATCAACTTGATACATCACCGCCGTATATCTATGTAGTGCTAGTAGTAATTAATGTATGGTAAACAATAACTACTTAAGAAAATACAGTCAGCTCAGAAGCCTTTACGAGCAGACTTTAGGGAAGAAAATCTCGGATATAACTTGGTACAGATTAGTTGCTTCGATGAAGCGTCATTTAGGGTTTGCGGTAGAAAAACCTTCAAGTGAAGCGATAGTCAAATCAGTTGCACAATTTAAGTCGCGCTATAAGCGATTTTCGTTTACGAATGAAGATTTCCAAGAATGCTGGGAAGTCTTTCATAAATATAGAAACAGCAATCAAACCTTTACCTGTGACTCGTTTCTACACGACTTGACAAAAACATTAGAGATAAAAGAAATACCTAGAAGTACAAAATATCACTGGTTTAGTCGCTGTGGATTGTCTTATTCAGCTAATAAAAAGTTCAATAACGATGATTTTGCATTAGTTGCGCTTGGAGCTGCCAAATGGGCATTTAACAAGCGCATTACTGGCTCAATATTTAACACGCCCAAACCAAAAATTGAAGTTTTAGCTATTGAATGAATATGACTCAAGGACGGAATTTCAAAATCAAACAATTAGAGTTAACTATCTTAAATTGATAACAAAGTAACTGGAGAAAAACGACATGGCTACTACAAAATTTCAGAACAACGTTCGGACAAGATTGTACAAGAAGAATTATCAAGGTTTTTCGCAAAACGATTTTTTAGAAGCTGCAAAAGCTGTTTTATGTGATAACTTAGATAACCCTACCCACGAACAAATAAAAGCAGGGGTACAGTACTTGATTGATAAACATAATCAATCTCTAGAAATTCCCAATTCAGAAAATCTAACAGAGGCTTTGACAGAATCGGAAACTATTCAAGAAACGGGAAATTCAACCGCAATTACCAATCAACAGAAAGAGCAATTAATAACAGTACAAGCCCAATCGTTGGGAATAGAGTTGAGCGAATCAGAAATCACAGATATTTCCCAAACCGTTAGCGACTCATTTACCGACTTTGTTAGTGCTGTAGAAACTATCAACTCACTAATCAAAGATTACGCCCAAAGTAAATTTGATGAAGTTGAGCAAAAAATTGATGTTAGTAATAACAACCTGCGTGACTATATCAATAAAAGAACTACCAGCTTACAAAGAAAGAGCGTAGAAGGAGCCATAACAACAAAGGAGATGTTAGAGCAAAAAAGCTCTAGTCTCAAAAGCTTCTCCAAAAGTCTCTCGACAGCACTTAAAACACAGTAAAAACTCAGCATTTACTTCCGCATTTAAGCTGCTATCAATCCTTATCCCTGCTTTATTCCTAATAGATTACTCCTACCAATCAATCAGCTATCACTTCAAATACCAAGCCTACCTAGAAAGGAAAGAAAGAATACAACAATACCAACAGTGGATGCACTACCAATGTACAGAAATATTAACAGAAGAGAGGATTAATCGTTGTGAAAAATACTGGCAAGCTAAAAAACTTGGTTTCTTCCAAATCTCGCCACCTAGAAAAACAACTCCGTGGTAAATTTAACGCTTCTACAAACCTAGTTTATAGAGCATTAATGGGCGACCAAAAAGCATTAAAACTAATCGGTCAAATGGGGAATGATGGAGCTAAAATAAGCGAATTTGCCCCTAAAGTTAAAGACAAGATGATTGCTGCAATCAAAGGAGCAGAAGATTTAAACACAACTCTAGCAGCCATTTATAAACAAGCAGGTGTAAGTGGAGAACGTATAGAACGAGAAATCCAATCATCCATTCTTGCCGACGATAAACTAGCAAATCAATTAGAAGAATTAAACCTTGATTTTGAAGCAGCTAAAAGCAGAGAGGAATTGCGTCATAAACAAGTTAAAGAACATATTACATTAAAAGCTTGGGTTGATAAGCATATGATGAGTATTGATGGCGAATACAAGATGCTTCAAGAAGAATTAAAGACAGAAGTAAGACAGCAGACAATTGATTTACAACACGATAAAGAGCTAGGTAACTATTATCTTGAAGCTGGTGATAATGCTAGAGATGATTTAAAGCCTAAGAAACAATATGCAGGTCGTTCAATAATTCAAAAAATCAAAGATACAATCCTTGGATTTTAATCAGAAGGAAGAAGGGTAGATAAGTTAATAACAATACTACCATTTATCTTTCTTACTTTTTAACTTATCTAACTTCTAACTTCCCCCAATATTCATCAACATATGATTGAGCAATTTGACGAATTAGAAGAACTTGAACTTTCCCAAACTGCACCAGATACCCAATTACCCAAAGACTTAATAGAACATCTGGAAGAACGTAAAAAACACAGAAAGCAAGTCATTCAAACAACGGAACTAGTGCAGAAATATTTCATAAGTTGGTCGTTAAGTGCTAGCGGATTTTTCCTCGCACGACTACTTTTATTAATCAACGGTGGTGCATCTCTATGGCTTGCAGCAGGATTATGTTTTTCTATTTGTTCAATCAGTTCAATAGTTGGATTATCTGGGTTTAGAGCTAATTATAACGACGGATTTGAGGTTGAAGGAATGGAAAAACCAGTAAAAACAATTGGTGGCTTTGTAGTCGCTGCTGGTAGTACTTGGCTCGCCATCAAAGATTATCAATACTTCCAGCAAATGACTACAGATAGCGCATATCAAATCAGCGCCGATATTCAGACTATTTATCAAGAAAGACCTTGGTTAGACCCCTGGTTATCAATTGGTATTGCAGCAGGAATAGTGCTTGGTTCTTTATTTATTATTAGCAGGAGATGAGTAGAAATACGATTGAACTATCAGCCATTGTCATATCAGCAGTTGTCGGTTTAACTGGCTTCTGCTTTTCCCATTCACGTCAACCCTACCCACTAGCACAAATACAATTCTGTCCGCAAACTGCTAACAGAAAAGAGAACATTTTATCTGATAAAAAGAAAGCTAAAAAATTGAAATATTATGATTTAAAAGCACAAAAGGAACTAGATAATAAATACTGCCATCAACCAAGATATGTCCTAGCAGAAGAGTGGGATAAATATAACAGCTACGGCTCAATTATTCCATACATGGGTAGCACCATAAGCTTAGTTAAAATTATCCCCAAAGATAACCCTTATCAAATATACGGTAATGTAGCTTCTGTTGTTGGATTATGGGGTATTTCGCTGACGCTAGCTTCTCGTGTCGGTAGGCTTAAGAAATCCGATTACCAATTAGGAGAAACCGAGAAAACCATCGAATATTATAATTGGCAACAACACAGACGTAACCGAGATATCAAACAACACTCAAACCAATTATATACAGATACTTTAAAAGACGGTTTAACCCAAGAAGACTTGCAGCAAAGAAAAGAACTAGGGTTAACAGATGATGAAAACGAAGCTATTAAAAACCAACTTCAACTCGAAGATTATCTCAAAGCCAGAGCCGTAAATCATTCCCATATGGACAAACAAATTGCATCTAATCTACTGGATAAACATAAAGCAGAGAAAGAAATAGAGAAGCTACAAAACAAAAAATCATCTCAACCCTTGACTAATCAAACCAGCGACAAA
Organism: Plectonema cf. radiosum LEGE 06105; assembly: GCF_015207665.1. GTDB lineage: Bacteria > Cyanobacteriota > Cyanobacteriia > Cyanobacteriales > Nostocaceae > Rivularia > Rivularia radiosa_A. Next base: position 76,259 of record NZ_JADEWL010000017.1, on the reverse strand, counting down.
CAACTTGTTAATTCCCTAATAGAAGCCCTCAAATCCCATGAAGACGGTTGGCTCTATGACCTAATCAAAAACGCTAAACCCCTATGGCTAATTGGTTCTCAGGGTAGCGGTAAAACCAATACTGCTGGTGCAATAGCATTAATTCGTAAATATTGCTTTGATGCACCAATCTACCAACTAATTGATAGACACGCTACCGGAGAAAACTGGGAAGTATGGAAACTACTTGATACTACATTAAAAGCCGAATCAGAAGAAGAAATCGGACAGTCTTTGGAGGATGCAACTGATAGATGGTTACAAAGAATCAAAGAAAAACCATCTACCAAACAGCAAATAATTATTGATGAATTTACCAACCTGAAGAAAATTGATAGCTGTAAAGAAGCAGCAATGAAATTCTTCTCCATGCATCTTACAGATACTCGTAAAGCCAAAGAATACTTCATTGGCATCAACCACTATTTTACTAATGAAAGCACAGTCGAGGGAACATTTGAAGCCAGGAAATCAGGCACTATTCAACTTAAAAAATTCTCGGCTAATGGAGAAACACCATTACCTAGAGTACAAATTGTGCATGGGTTAGTTGATGATAATGGAAACGAATTGGAAGAAGTAGAAAGAACATTACCAGTATGGTTAGAAGCGAATAAGATTTATGGGCATTTTAATGGTAAACCAATAGATTTTAATCATGAATAGAATAAAAACTAAATTACAACAATTTCAAGAAATAGGGATTTGGTATTCGTTAGCTTGCTTATCAAGCTGGGCAACAGCTATAAGTATTAGCATATTTATTGTTTCTGGAGTTGGATTAATAGCTTTACCACTAACAGGGAATAAAACTCCCTATTCACTTAAAAAGGCAAATTCTGGAAGCTGTGGATTTGCAATTGGGTTTATTTTATTTGCTACAGGAGCAGCATTCCAAGGTGATAGGGATACTTCATATATGCTGGTTAGATTAAGTAGAAGATATAAAAATGATTTAGTAGAAAGGGGAGATTATTTATCTTATCAGTGCTTGGGTTGTAAATATGCTTCGGGCGATTATTTATTACCTTGCGCTGTTAATCCTAGTCTTAGAAAAGATGAATATTGTAGTTACTTTGAAGTGAAATATTAGAATACTTATATTGTGGATAAGTTGGAAAAATAGTAATTCTATATAAAATCATCCTTTAAATAAATAGTTTTAACGTACAATAGTATATATTATTTTTAATTTATAAATTAAAAATAATCACCAATAAATAACGTCATTCTAACGTCAATTCATTCTTATTTATATCCACCACTAATCGTTTACTTTGCAACCATTGACGACCAAGTAAAACTTCCGTTAATCCGTAGCCAACATGAACGGGAATATCGTATTCTTGACCGCTAAATATTACTTTACCCAAATAAATCTCAAATTCTGCTTCCCCCGTGCGGTAAACATTGGCTGCTGTTTTATATATGTCCAACCAAGCGCATCTAAATCTTGATTGTTAATAGCTAACCAAGCAGAAAAGCCAGTATCAAAAAGTGCATCTACTGGCAGTTCTAAACCATCAGATGCTATAAGTTCAATCTCAAAAAATAATGAATCCTCATCACCAAAAAATCCGTTCATTATATTGTTCCGCACACTCCGGTTTCATTAATGCGGAAAGTATACAACTTTGCACCTGGATATTTCTCATGTGCGATTTGAGCGCCATGCATATCATCTTTGTTGACAAAATATTCACCGCTCAGAGGTTCAATCGTTATATACCAGTTGTAGTGGGTTTGCATTAAAGAAGGCTTTACATGGTCAAAAATAACTTGGCAACGCTTCCTAAACTCCTCGCGTTCTGCTTTCCATTGCGCTAATTGTTCTTCCGTCCACTGTATTTCTGGGAATATTCTTCCTCTACGGGCGGTGCGAGTAGATTTATCTGTTGTCATAATCGTTTCTCCTTTTTAAAAAATTATAAACTGCGAGTAATAATATTTTTATTAAAGTTTATTTCCGCTTATTATCAGCACAGTATTCATCATTTAATCATATTTATTTCCAGAAGATTAATTTGTTTTTCCTTCATAATCTTTTGTGCAGAGTCATGATTATCTTAATGCGTATCTTCGTCAGATTCAATTCCTAACTTATCAAAAAAAGATAGCTGCCCGCTCTGAAATATTTCCTCTTCCTCTTGTATGATAAAATAAATGACATCCAGGGCATAATGCCGCTAAATTAGATATTCTATTATCTGCGGGATTTCTATTCCAATGATGCACCTGTAACGTGTATGCCCTACGTTGAGAATTGCTCCAATCCGAGGGTATTTTTTGCCCTGGCTTTATGCATATCCTACCACATTTTTGACACTTCCAATCCTTAGTAGCCTTGATACTGGTGGCTAATTTTTCCCAATTGTCTGGGTATAAAAGTTGAGAACTACTGGTCATATTCTAATTGCTTAAAAATATCGAATAACTAACAATAAATTTACTACATAAGTGCTATCAATTATTGATAAATATCTTTATATTACTGATAGGTGTAAACAGGTAAAATATTTCAATGACAGCCAATATTTGGATAAAATAACAGATTTTTTAGTATTTATTAAATGTTCATTACAACCCAGAAAGAGGAGTTTAGTTATGCTTACGTTAGCGCTGTGGCTTCTGCCGCAGGATATTCATTTCAAATAGCACCCAGACCATTAGATTTAGTTGGAGTTGATGTCACAATGGAGGGAATTATCTCACCGGGTTCCAGGCGAAGGACGAGGCTTGATTTGCAGCTTAAATGCACGTCCCAAGACCTACTTGAAGATAAAGGTATCAGATATCCCTTGGAAATAAAAAATTATAATGAACTAAGAAACACCAATCCCGACGATGACCCCTTGTTATTAGTTGTGGTTTTAGTACCTCCCAAAGTTGAAGATTGGTTGCAGCAATCAGAAACTGAACTTTGTTTAAAACGCTGTGCGTACTGGGTATCATTGCGGGGACAACCGCAAAGTACTAACCAAACCACCGTTACCGTTTACCTACCCCGTCAAAATATTTTTAGCGTCGATGCGTTAAAAACTTTAATGCGAAGAATAGCTAGTGGAGAACCCATATGATAGTCACCGTGCGCGACCCCAGTATTCTCTCTAACCTTGACGAGCGTGCAAATAACCGCTTACCTACAATCGCGGGGATGGCTGCAAGAAAGTCGAGTTGATGATAAGGAATCGGTTTGGGTTATCTCTATTAACGATGAAGAATACGACGAATTTAGTATAACCTTACCTCTTAATCCCAAAACTCGGTCTTATGCGCTGCGGATGGCTGAGATTTTGGAAACTTTAGAAAGAGCAGAAGGACGTTCTCAACTTGATATATTAAGCGACTTGGTTACGAACATTCCAAATGTAGAAATAATCGGTTTAGTAATTCGATTAACAGAACATAAAAATGCTGGTAATGCAATCATTATGGGCTTCGTTGTAGGCAAGCCCCAACAAATTCAAATTCGTTTGAATGAGGAAGAATATAAATTAGCACGGATGGCTTATACCGAACGCTTAGTTGTAGAAAGTACTGGGGATTTAATCAAAGATAACGGTATTTTTGTACTATCAAATAAGAAGGAATTTGCTTTATACGATACCTTAAGTGATAAGCCTCAGACACTGCCTTCTTAAACAATTACACTCTTGAAGTTAGTACAAAACTGGTGAATTGAGCGTAGCTCATGGAGAATTCTAATGCCTAACTGGAACGCAATTGAAGCAAGTTTTTTAAATCAACCGATGCCCCAACAGTTGGGAGAATTGGCTGCGAGTTTGGCACGTCTAAAATCTTGGAGCCAAAAAAATGCGCCTTGTGAAATAGTTCCGGTGTTGTTAGAAGAAAATTTGTTGTATATCGATTTGTTACAAAAACAAAACCATCCCCATCATGTTGAATTAACCCAATTACAAGGATTATTACAAATTTGGGTGAATCAAGTTAATAATTCAACCGAAATTGCTAATCTTGCCCTAATTGCTGCTACTTGGTCGGAACGAGTATTGGATATGTCAGGTTTGTTAGTTGTAGCAGATTCAAAAACTGCTTAATACTGATATTCTTTTGGAGCGTATGGGTGCTGGTTGCGGTTGCGTGGGTGATGGGGAGTGCGACGATATGCTCATCACGAAATTCGGAATTGCTTGTTGGGCTAAAAATATGGAGCGTAAATATACCGCAAAACAAGGGCAATACTTAGCTTTTATTTATTACTACACCAAGCTCAATGGTTGTCCACCAGCCGAAGCTGATATGCAGCGTTATTTCAAGACAACGCCACCTACAGTACACAGCATGGTACTAAATTTGGAAAAGCTGGGATTAATTGAGCGAGTACTGGGACAAGCCCGCACTATTCGCGTACTGCTACCAAGAGAAGAACTACCCGATCTAGATTAAAGGGTATTCTGTATTTGTTTCAAGCAACAACTAGAATCGTTGTTGGACTTTTCTGGGATTGCTGATTTAAAAGCTTGGCTGAATCAACAAGAAGAATAAGTAATCCGATTCCAGATAGCTATTGTCCAACGAATTCTTTAGTGATACATTAGTACCAATAACTATCAATATTGTTTGCAGAAATCGTTCAAAAGCAACAGTCATTAACGATTGATACTTTTGCACGGGAGGAATACCATGACAAAATCTAATTCCCTGCTCGCTAATTATCAAGCATTGGTACAAAATCATGCCACCCAATTTGACCCAGAGATTGCAGCCTTACGTCAACTAGTAGAGGCACGAATGCAAGAAGTTCATAACAAAGAACAGGCGCTGGTGTCGGCACAGGAAGTAGAACTCAAACGCATTACCGATGCCCTCGCTACCGACGCAAGGTGTTTGCTGCCAACACCGGAATTTAGCGCATTTGTGCAGGAATATAAGCGGATGTCTCGCCCTTGGTACTCTCAGAAATCAGAGTCTCCCATCGCAGACGACCCAACTACTTGGGTATTGACAACACTTGAACTACCGATAGTTTTAACCAACTACCAAGTTTCTGTTGACCCTAATGCCTATGATGATGAACGCACCCATACTCTGTATGGCTATTCTGTGTCCTTGAAGTTAGGCGATGCCAAAGGTGTTATTGAGGTACAAGAAAAACGCATTTATAACTTGGATGAGTGCAGGGAGTTTTCTCCTAAAGAGCAAATAGATTTCTTTATTGCGGATTATGTGGATGATGTGCTTAGAGAAGCAAACTATCCTCTATCAGAAATAAATCAGTTAACGGCTGAAATAAGTGTGTTGCTGGGGTATGCCACACAAGTGTTTGTCCTTAAGCCCAGAACCGCTGTCTTTGAATATACATCAACGGGGAAAGACTAATGGAGTTGTACCTCAGTTTGTCTGCTTACGGCGGAGTGCCTACCCGTGAAGTATTGACCGTGTTTTGGGATGCAGGAATTCGGCATATTGAACTGGCAATTGGTCCGAAACCCGATAACGACGCAGCGCAGGCAATTCAGGATTTTGGGCAAAAAGGAATGGTCTATCGAGCGCATCATGCCTTTGTCTGGGGCGATGGGCGTTCCTGTAGACAGTCCCCAGGAGGATGCTCTGCCCATCATCCCTTCAATCTAGCTCAACCGCAAGACTGGAAATATTTTCAGCGACTAACGGACTGGCTAGCAACTAATGGTATTACAGCTTACTCAGTGCATGGTGGGCATTTTCCAATGCTTACGGAGCGTGCCAAAGCCTATGCAACATTTCTAGAAAACGTCCATTACCTCCACCAGCTTTGTCAAGAGCGGGGCATTGTTCTTGGTGTTGAAACCATGTATCCAACGCTACCCACTGCTGGAAAAGAGTACCTTTTGGATAATGCCTCCGAAGTTACTCAGTTTTGTCAAGATGCACCTCAAATCAAGTTAGTCGTTGATTTGGCACACCTTAATATTTGGCATCATTACAGTGATTCTTCAAAACTACAGTGGTTGAAACTCCCGCCAGAGCGACTCTTAGAGATTCACATCTCCGACAATGATGGACGACATGACATCCACTCCCGCATTACACAAAAAACTTGGTGGGTATCCCATGTTACTCAATTTCCAACAAGTGTTCCCTTTGTGTTAGAAAGCCGATTGAATCGATTGCCTGTCTCGGTTGTTCGGCAAGAGTACAGTCGTATTGCTGCTCTAATTTCTGCCGCTTCTCAAAAATAGCTATCCCGCGCTTATAATTGACAATTTCTGCAAATGGTTGCGGATGCCAGAAGCAATAATATAAGCAAGGCTCACAGGTACAGCATTACCAATTTGACGCATAGACTCACCCCAAGTACAAGGGAAATAGTAGTTCGAGGGGAAAGTCTGCAACCTCGCTGCCTCCCGTACCGTAAAATAACGCACTTCCCCAGTTGGCAAGGCAAGCATATTCTCACCACCAGGAACACCATGTACCCCAGCTTTCAAGGTTTTAGCTGGCTCATCTAAAGGACTACCTGTGTGTCCTGGATAACTTCTCGCCCCTGGATTATAAACATGATTGGGTATCGATGCAGCTATATCAACATTTTCAGGTGGTGGTAGGTCAGAAATAGCATCGCGGACAGTACACCAGGGGGCAGCCATTGTTCCCAACAAGTTTGGTCCAAATCGTTCCAAACGCGATACGCCTCCAGCGTCTAGCTGAACGCTAATCGCAATTTTGATGGCATTTCTGGACGGTTCTTACTAGAAATACTGTGCTTCTCCCAATATTCACCTGTCACCCACTTGTGCCAAATCAACGCCTCTTTAGTATTAGTTGGTTCGGGAAATGACCAATTAGCATTTAGATCGGAGCGGAAACCCACTATAAAAACTCGTTCCCGTTTTTGCGGTACGCCGTAATCAGCTGCATTGAGTAACCTAAAAGTAATCTGATAACCAAGGTCATCGCTAGCACCACTATTGTGATGGCGTTCCAGCCGCGCCAAATGATCAACCCAAGATTCATCCGGTTTAGGCTCTAGCTCTGGGTGAGCAAGTTGTAGATTAATATACTCAAAATAATTGATAAAATTTTTACGTAGTAATCCCCGCACATTCTCAATCAAGAAGGCTTTAGGACGTAATTCGCGTACAGCTTGAAAAAACCGGGGAAACATATCCCGCGAGTCAAGATAGGCACCATGCCTACCGCCAATAGAAAACGGCTGACAGGGCGGACCACCAGCCAGTAAATCTATTTCCCCATCAACAGTAGAGTAATCAAAATCCGCCACGTCCATTTGATGGACGCACCAGTCACTAACAAAGGCAATACCTCTCCCTTGGGAGACGCTGCGCGAACGCTGTTGATTTTCGCGGATAGTGTGGCAGCTATGCTTATCCCGTTCGACAAGTGCCAGATGATGGAAACCAGCCATAGCTGTTCCTATCGCTAAACCTCCGGCACCCGTAAATAACTCTACTGATTTCACGTTTTTAATTTAGAAGCGGACGTTGCAAGACATATTTATATTACACATCGCGTATTTCTAGACAAATATTATCGTGTACCTTCAAAACGAGTGATTAGGTAAATTATTCATTTTCTTGACACGCTTTATGCTATTTTATAAACCTTCATTTGAGTTTTGATAATTTATTTTTTAGATAGTAAATAGCTATTTGACAATAAGGTTTATATTTTTCATCTTTTTGTTTATTACTCCACTCTTGAATTTTCCTATTTAACATCGCTACTGTCCAATCTCCTTTTAGCTTTTCATTTTTTAACTGTTCAAGAAGAGTATCTAGTATTACTTTGCGATTATTCACCAAAGTTTGCATATTTAAACTTAATACTTCATTCAATTCATTATTTATGGTTATATCGTCTGAGTAGATTCTTCCGTTGGAGAGATATTTGATTAAATCTTCGCAATTTTTAAAATTATCAAGAGGATTTATTGTTAGTCTTGTATTACCTTTTTTAGTGTCACAATGTTGCAAGTGTTTTTGGAAACCTTGACCACCTTCACAAGCAGGGTAAACGCAAGAATCAATAAGGACATATTGTTGTCAACAATATTGAGAATTGGGTGCAATAATTCTAGGAAATATGCTCATAATCATTGCTCCACAGCACAAGCACATTTTGGGTCAATTTTTCTTGCGCTTACCCTGCCTTCACAAGCACCAAGTAAGTTATTATAGTCTAATTGTAAATCTGGATATTCGTCTTGGGAACGCCAATGCTCAATTTTCATTTCATCTTTCTTAATCCGTTGCATACAGTAACAACAAATGTGTCCTTGTTCTGTTAGTAACGATGCTCTTAATTCTTCCTTTTGAGAATAGTTATCATAATCTGCAAACGGTTGTAAGCGGTGTTCCAGTAATGATTTTGGCTCCTGATTTTTGATAATTCGCTTCATCTGATTAATTAAGCCGGTTATTATTCTAAAAAATTAATAAGTGTATTAGCTCTAACTACTTCCGAATCATTTTCTCCCAATAAATTAGATAATTCATTTAAAGCTGACTTCGCTGTTTCTATCTGACCATCATTTATTAGTTTTAAACAATGGTTGATTTGATTTTGTACCGTTTCTGGTCTTTCTTTTACATCCATTAATTCATATAAAATTGAGTTACTATCTTTCCCATAAGTATGAGGTGTATTCTCAACTATTTGATAATTCTCTATAATAAATACATTTTCTCTTCTAACTTCGCTTAATACTTGTGGTGAGTGAGTGGTGACGATAAATTGACAGTTGGGAAACGTTTGCGTCAAACTCCGAATAACACTTCTTTGCCATTGAGGATGTAAATGTAGGTCAATTTCGTCAATCAAAACTATTCCTTTACCTTCGGAAGCATCTGGGGATTTTGGATTAGCAATTGCTAATCTTCTCGCTAAGTCGGTGACTAGCATTAATAACATTTTCTCACCATCAGACAGTTGCTCGATTTTGAAATCTTGATTATTTTTAGTGATTGTTAACGAAGGTTTACCGGAGCTTCTCATAAACCTTTCTGATATTGACCTAACTACTCTTAGGTTAGAGAAATTATTATGATAAAAATTATTAAAAAAATTGGTAATAGCTCTCCTGATAATTTCCAACCTAGGATTTCTATAATCGGGATTTTCTCTTAACCGAATTTCATTTTCATAGTCTTCTTCTTCTTTGAACCAATCGAAAAAATCTTGAAAGTTATTAATTTCGCTGGAGAAAGCTTTTTGATAAGCATGAAATTGATAATATTTTTCTTGTTTGCCTTTTTTACTAGTGAAAGTATAAGGATTTTTTAAAACCATGCGATGAGTTTGATAGTAAACCATCACGGGTAAGTTTAAATCGGGATTATTTTTAAAATTTTCTTGGAGACGTTGAATATAGTTTTCGATTTCGTCGTAGCTACTAGGATTCTGTGAATATAAACCTTCTTCAATCATTTTCCAGGAGATTCTTTCTGTTTCTCCTGTTAAAAGAGTTATAGTATTGACTGTAGACTGAGAATTAATCTTGATATCATTTTCTGATAACTCAATATCTGCTACTTCAAGATTACGAAGTTTAGCGACAAATTGAGCTAACATTATTGCTATACAATCTAAAATTGATGATTTACCTGCACCATTTATACCAATAAATACGGCTGTGTTAGATTTCGGAAAGTTGAGCGTTATGTCTTCAAATCCTCGGAAGTTTTGGATATGTAACTTTTCAATACGCATAATTATTGAGGTGAAAAAATGATTCTTTATAATAAATAATCTGCAATCTTAATACGGGTTATCCCAACGTCAATTCATTATATAGTTCCGCAAGCACCAGTTTCATTAATTCGGAAACTATGATGTATTTTACCAGGATGCTTGTCACGACATTGATGGGAAGCTACTTCTAAATTTTTATCAATAAAATAGTCACCACTGTCCGGTTCAACAGCAACATACCAGTTGTAATGAGTTTCAATTAATTCAGATTTAACTTTATCAAATATTGGTTTGCAACGCTGGTAAAAAGCCTCACGAGAAGCTTCACGCTGCGCTTTTTGTTCTTCCGTCCACTGAATTTCTGGGAATATTCTTCCCCGGCGAGCGGTGCGAGTAGGTTTGGTATCAGTCATGGTTGTTTTTCCTACGGAGAGCGATATTTATATTAAACCGCAGCTTCACCAACCCCATCGTTTCTTCAAGTCTTGAAGCGCTGTAAACCAGATGGCAATGTAGCGTATGCCTTACCACATCGCGCTTCCGGTGAAGCGCGAAGACACTGACAATTCTACAAACAAAGCTTCGTCTATGCTGTCAAACTCATCACTACTCACTACCTCTAAATACAGATGTTACTAATGGACTTTAAACACGCAATTACAAGCCATATAAGTCTTAATCAATCGTTTAAATGTATTGTAAATACTAGAATAATTTGCTACATCGCAACAAAATAGGTAACTAAATAATTTTCCTAAACCGCATCTGTTTATGACCAGTTCTCAGCCCGTATCTGCCAACTTTGGATTCCTTGCGTCACACGATTCGCAGTTGGTGCGGTTGGGTACGTTGGCAGAACGGTACTTTGCAGATGACCCCAATACTTGTTTAATCAAACTACGGCAATTTGGCGAACTCTTAGCGCAGTTGGTAGCAGCGAGCGTAGTCTGCGAAGCCCTAGCGCCAGAAATTGACCCTTCAATACCGGAAAAAACGCTGATTTTCTGCGTTAGTAACGACCATGCGGATATTGTTGTAGACCAACTCAAACAAGCCCTGGAGAAGGAATATGGCAGCGTAGATGATGATGCGGTACTCAAAATAACGGGTAATGCCGATAAACCATTGCAGCTGATACGACGCTTCAAAAACGAAGCCAATCCTAAAATTGCAGTTACCGTAGATTTACTTACAACAGGTATCGACGTACCGCCAATTTGTAACCTAGTATTTATCCGCCGCGTTAACTCCCGTATCCTCTACGAACAAATGCTGGGACGCGCTACCAGACGCTGTGACGATATTAATAAAGAAGTATTTCGGATATTTGACACCGTTGATTTATATAATGCCATTGCTCCTTTCAATCAGATGAAACCAGTTGTCGTCAATCCCAGCATTACCTTTACACAACTGGTAGATGAATTGGACAAAGTATCGGATGCAGCAGCTTCTCAATTAATCATAGACCAATTGCTTGCCAAACTACAGCGCAAACATCACCATTTAAGCGACACCAACACTCAAAATATAGAACTAGCAGCAGGAATGCCTGTAGGTGATATGGTAGAACATCTGCGCCAAGCTTCCCCCCAAGAAGTAAAACAATGGTTTGCCCAACGTAAAGCGATCGCTCAAATGTTGGATGATAAAGATGGGGGCAGACAACCGATATTAATTTCCCGTCACGATGACGAAGTTATTAGTATAGAAAGAGGTTACGGTAACGCCGAAAAACCAGAAGATTACTTAGAGAACTTTCAGACATTTTTGCGAGAGAATATTAATAAAATTCCAGCTTTAATAGTTGTTACCCAACGTCCACGCGACTTAACCAGAGCGCAGTTGAAGGAATTACGTTTACTATTAGACCAAGCCGGATACAAGGAAACTTATTTGCAAGAAGCATGGCGGCATTTTACTAATCAAGATATTGCTGCAAGTATCATTGGTTTCATTCGCCAAGCAGCTATCGGTGATGCACTTATTCCCTACTCGCAACGGGTAGATAAAGCAATTAATAAAATTCTTGCTGCTCAAAATTGGACTACTCCCCAGCGTAAATGGTTGGAAAGAATCGGGAAACAGTTAAAAGTAGAAACCGTTGTGGATAAGGAAGCATTCAACACCGGAGAATTTAAAGCCCAGGGAGGTTTTAACCGGATTGATAAGGTGTTTCAAGGGAAGTTGGAAACGATTTTGATAGAGATTAATGATGCTTTGTGGCAAGATATGGGGTGATATTGCTGGTGGATAAACCTTTAACTTTGAATTGGGTAACTTTGAATTGGGTCATTTAGTGGTGGATGCCGTCCAATTTCTCTATCAGCAGCACGAATATTAATAATTCTGTCTCGATTAAATTTCAGAACTGTTACTGTAGTGCGTCCTGTTGCTGTTAAACCAATAATAGAAAGCGTATCTATTGACCAAATAAAATGGTCTTGCCAACTATCAGTGCGCGGATTAAATAAAAGTACTTCTGATGACGATTGTGCGTCAAATGATGTAACTTTATCAGACTTTTGGCGATTGCAATGAAAACACGCCAAAGCTAAATTTTCAATTGAGTTAGCACCACCTTTAGAAATAGGAATTACATGGTCTACAGTGAAGGAAACATACTGCCATTGTTCCGATGCGTGACAATACTCACACAAAAACTTGGCTCTTTGTCTTACTTGGATTTGAGTAGCTTCACTAATGTAACGATTCACAGACAAGTTTCCGTCTTTTTTGTAATTAACTTTCGTTCTGAATTAAAGATGTATTTCTAACAATCCGATTTACCAAACTCAGATAATCGTCTAATTCTTCATATTTATCTAATTCTGTTACTTCTTCTGAAGTCAGTTCTGATTCTTTTTGTTTAATTAATAATGCTTCAATGCGTCCTTGGACTAAATTAGAAGCACGAAAGATTGGTACTCCTTCTACTAACTCAATGCGGACGGCACCATCTAAGGGTAGACTGTTAGGCAAATGTGATAATTTTAGAGGTAAATTGGTTGTCATAGCATTTATTTCCCTTTTTATTTTACTTCTATGTTGGTTCTAAATTTTATACTGAATTTTTATTTATATATGAAAGTAACGTCGCAAAATTTGATAGTTATAAGCAACAAATGTGGTAAAGAGGTAAATAACTTTATCTGTTGTTATCCTTCTTTACGCTTATTATCAGCACAATATCTAACTTTGACAACACTGCCTAATTGCTTATAATCACAAAGCAGCATTTATATACTTACTATTAATTATTAACCTTGAGCGCAACTACTGATATCGTCCAAAAACTCTGGAATCTTTGCCACGTACTGCGGGATGATGGTATTACTTATCTCGCTTATGTGACAGAGTTAACATACTTGCTATTCTTGAAGATGGCGAAGGAAACGGATACGGAAAGCCAAATCCCAGAAGGCTATCGCTGGGAAAGTTTGGTAACTTTAGAAGGCATCGAACAATTAAACTTTTACCGCACCGCGCTGTTAAAATTGGGTTCCGATACAAATTCGCCACGGATACAAGCAATCTTCGCTAATGCCCAAACTGCACTCAAACAGCCGCGCATTCTCAACAAGCTGGTTAAAAGTATAGACGAATTGGACTGGTATTCCGCCAAGGAAGAGGGTTTGGGCGACCTTTACGAAGGACTTCTAGAAAAAAACGCTTCAGAAAAGAAATCCGGTGCAGGACAATATTTTACACCGCGTCCTTTGATTGACTGTATGGTTAATTTAATTAAACCGCAGCCGGGAGAACTAATACAAGACCCCGCAGCGGGTACTGGTGGATTTTTGATTGCAGCGGATAGATATATCAAACAGCACACCGGCGAATTATTTGACTTACCCGCAGAACTCCAGGAATTCCAGCGTACAAAGGCATTTTACGGCATTGAATTGGTGCAAGATGCCCACCGCTTGCTGTTGATGAATATGCTGCTACACGGGATAGAAGGAGAAGTTAGTTTAGGTGATACGCTTTCCAACGACGGACAACGGTTGAAGACAGCTAATGTTATCCTGACGAATCCGCCCTTTGGAACTAAAAAAGGTGGTGGTTTACCTTCTCGCGATGATTTTACTTACCCCACATCCAACAAGCAGTTAGCATTTTTACAACATATTTATCGGGGGCTGAAGCCATCCGGACGCGCAGCGGTGGTTTTACCGGATAACGTATTGTTTGAAGACAACCAAGGAAAGAGCATTCGCGCCGATTTGATGGATAAATGCAATTTGCATACAATTCTCAGATTGCCTACGGGTATTTTCTATGCTCAAGGTGTTAAAACCAACGTCTTATTCTTCCAACGGGGAACTACAGAAAAAGGTAATACTAAGCAAATTTGGTTCTACGATATGCGTACCAATATGGCGACATTTGGTAAACGCACCCCCTTAACTAGAGAACATTTCCAGGAATTTGAAACCTTTTACGGAGATGACGCGAATGGGGGAAGCAACCGCGTAGATACGGGAGAAACGGGACGCTATCGCTGTTTTAGTCGAGAAGAAATCGCCAAACGGGGAGAAAACCTTGATATTACTTGGTTGCGGGATGAAAGCTTGCAGTCAGGGGAAGATTTACCGGAACCCGATGTAATTGCAGCGGAAATTATGACCAAATTGCAAACCGCGATGGAAGAAATGGAAGCGTTAACAGCATTATTGGAAGGGGAAGAAACCGAGGATAGTGCAGCAGTTATAGAATGAAGTTAAATTCATTTATTAAATAACTTAATTATGATCGAAAGGTTGTCATTATGAGTCCAGAACAAGATTTATTAGCAAAATGGCGTTCTTTACCCAAAGAAAAACAGGAGGAAGTTTTAGATTTTGTCGAATTTCTTTACGTTAAAAATTCTGTCAAAAAAGCTTCTTTGGGAGAACGTTTACGACAAATTCGTACCAAAATAGTTGCTTCTGGGAAACCTTTATTAGATGAAGAAGGAATAGCAAAAGAACTTGCTAGTCGTAGAGGTGGGTTAGAGGGTAGAGGAGAATGATTTTAACATATATTGATTCAGGGGTATTACTAAGTGCAACAGATGGTGTGGGTAGAATTGCCGAGAAAGCTTTAGAAATTTTAGGAGATTCAAACCGTCAATTTGCGTCGAGTGAATTTGTTAAGTTAGAAGTAATTCCCAAAGCGATTTATCACAAGCAAACTGAAGAAGCTCAATTCTATGAAGAATTCTTTAGTGCTGTTACCTATTGGGTTCCGGATTTAGAAAAAGTGGTACAAGATGCTTATGATATAGGCTGTCAGTATGGTTTAGCTGCTATGGATGCGCTGCATATTGCTGCTGCATTATCACTCGGTACGGAGGAATTTATCACGACGGAGAAGCCGACTAAGCCGATGTTTAGGGTGTCAGGTATTAAATTAATTTCTATTTTTAATTAATTTTTTATTGTAATGCATTTAATTCAATTCTAGGATAATCAACTATGCAAAGTATTAAATTAAAAAAACGTGTCGGTTCAGATGGCATTTTACATTTAGATATTCCCTTGGGAATGAAAGATAAAGAAGTAGAAGTAATGGTAATTTATCACTCAATTGAAACAACACAAACACCATCCGATTTAGGATATCCCCCCGGTTTTTTTGAGCAGACGGCAGGTTGTTTAGCGGATGACCCGATTCAAAGATATCCCCAAGGTGAATTTGAAGAACGGGAGCCATTGCTTGAGTGATTTATCTATTAGATACTAACGCTTGTATTGTTTATCTAAATCGCCCTATGTCTGGTGTGCGAAGAAGATTACAATCGCTGTCACCACAAGATATTGCTGTGTGTTCGGTGGTTAAAGCTGAACTATTTTATGGTGCAATGAGAAGCAATAATCCCGAACGCACCTTAGCTTTACAATCCGCATTTCTAAATACTTTTGTATCGTTACCTTTTGATGATGAAGTTTTACAGCAACTAAAAATCCCTTTCCCACCACTCAACGAACAAAAGCGGATAGTAAGGAAAATCGAAGCGCTACAAAGGAGAAGCCAACGGGTAAAAGAAGCAATTGACGCAATACCGCAATTATTAGACCAATTCCGTCAATCTGTCCTCGCTGCTGCATTCCGTGGCGACTTGACTGCTGATTGGCGCGAGAATAATCCCGATGTGGAACCTGCTTCAGTTTTGCTGGAGAAGATTCGAGGAAAAATACACAAATTTAAAACAAAAAAAATAGAAAGCAATCTTCCTGACCCATTTAAAATACCGAATAATTGGAAATGGGTCAGTTTATCAAGTATTTGTAATTCAATTACGGATGGCGACCATCAAGCTCCGCCTAAAGCTAATTATGGTATCCCATTCTTAGTAATTTCAAATATTACTAAAGGCAAATTAGATTTTAGTAATATAAGATATGTACCAGAAGAATATTATCGTTCAATTCCAGAGCATAGAAAACCTAAAAAAAGAGATATTTTATATTCAGTTGTTGGTTCTTATGGAATTCCGGTCATTGTAGATACGGAAGAAAAATTTTGTTTTCAAAGACATATTGCACTATTTAAATTGAGTGATTTTATCAATAGTAAATATATTTTATATGCTCTAAAATCAAACTTTATTTTCAAGCAAGCAACTGAAGTAGCAACCGGAACTGCTCAATTAACTGTTCCGCTTTCAGGTCTTCGTAAAATTAAAATTCCTCTTATTTCAGAAGATGAGCAACTGGAAATTGTTCATCGAATAGAATCTTTTTTCAAAACTATTGAGACCATACAACAACAATACCAACAAACCAAAGCCAATCTTGACTGTTGCATTCTTACCCACTTCACCCAAACGGAGTAAAGTTAATTGCTCCCTCGTACCCCACTACGTTGTAAGCTATATATATACGGTATGTACCTGGGTGTAGACATGACGCGAGTTGAACGCGAGTCAATGAATTTCAAATTGCCCAAACCTTTGGCAGAAGCACTACGCAAAAAAGCTTCTCCACAACCGGGCAAAACCGCCACGGATATAGTAATCCGGGGGTTGCTCCACGAATTAGGAGATATACCGGGTGTAGAGGTATGTACAGAAGTTCGCTTGCAAAAAGTAGAGGAACAGTTACACCAACTGGCGCAAAACATCAACAAGCAAGGTAACAAACCCTCCTCACAAAGCAATGCTTCCGAGGAACGTACTGAAGAAAAACTAGAAGCACTCAATCGGAGGGTAGCACAGTTAGAAGGAGCATTGATTGCTATTCAACGTAATGGAATTGCATCAAATAACCGCAGACAATATAGATCATCGGGCAATCCCTACAACCAAAGCGGGAAACCACCTCAAATTGAAGCCCTCGACGAACAAAAATTAGCGTTGCGACTTAACGTTAATATCCCAACGCTGCAAGAAAAGCACGCAACCCTGTCAACGAGTGAGTTTGGAGAATGGAGTAAAAATCGCGATAGGGGTAAGTATACGTGGCGATTTAACGAAAAAGATAAACTTTACCACCCGGTTAAATAGTTGCGGGTTCGCATATGAAATTTTTTGAACAAAGTGATAACTTCCTGGCGAAGAGCATCAGCCAATGGTTTATTATTTCTGCATAGGTTATTTGTGGAAAGCAGTAATTTATGACAGCAACACAAGAACAAGAAATCCTGAATTTACGGGCATTGAATTTAACACCCAAACAAATAGCTCGAAAACTAGGTGTCAAAGTATCAGAAGTTAGTTCAGTAATTCAAAATCAAGCACAGCAAATATTTCATCCATTCCCCGGAGAACCTCACCCCGTTCCCCTTGAAGTCGCTCAAGGAATGATATTTAGTGCTTGCGAATATGCAGAAAGTTTAGGATTTAAACCACACAAAGACTTTGAGAAATCGCGTTCGGCGCAGCCGTGCGGCTGATCGCACATTGGGCAATGGGATGGGACAATACGTATTGAATGTGGTCGTAACGGGAAACCATGCTATGTCGATGGTCCACACGATGACCCTATAAAAATCATGAAAACATTGAGGGAAAGCAGCGGTGAAGGTAATTTTGATTTTATGGTTGGTGGCGCATAAGATTGAAGATAATTTTTGAAAAACGACGGCTCCCGTTGTGATATACGCTCTTCGCAACGGTGACAAGCTCCGCATTGCTTCGCGTCATCCCTGCTTGGTAAAATCCATTAAGTCCTAAAACTCCAACATATCAATGTCGTTTAACCCGTACCCAGACGATTGGACGGACATCTCTACATCAGTTAAAAAATCCGTACAATGGCAGTGTCAAAAGTGCGGTTTACAATGCATACGCCCCGGAGAAGACACTTCTAAACTTACTCGCTCAGAACGGATGAAACGCACTCTACGGACCCATCATTGGGACAGAAATCCATCAAATAATTCTAAGAGTAATCTCGCAGTGCTTTGCAGCAAATGCTACCTTTTATACCACCAATGAGGTAAATCTAATATATCACCTGGGCAATTATCTTTGTGGTAGGTAAGCATGAACGATAGTTAATTTTTTGATTTATTGTATTCATCATCTTTAATTACCAAAAAACGCACTAGCGAGGAGTGCAGCTTGAGTGCGATCGCGTAAATCTAACCGATTGAAAATGCGAGTCATATAATTTTTGACGGTTTTTTCGGTAATATACAAAGCCTCAGCAATTTCTCGATTAGTTGAACCTTTAGCGACTAACTTTAAAATTTCGATTTCTCTTGGTGTAAGTTCATCCCAACCCGGTGGTGGAGATTTAGAAACTGGAAGTTTTTCAGCCATGACTTTACCTAGTCCTGGTCCTAGTTGGGTATAACCTTTATGTACAGAACGAATTGCATGAGCTAACTCTTCAGAAGGTGTATCTTTAAGTAAATATCCCGCAGCACCATAATGTAATGCTTGGGTGACATAATCTTCATCCGCAAAAGTAGTAAGTACTAAAATTTTAATTTGTGGGAAGGCTTTGGTAATTTCTTTTGTTGCTGCAACACCATCCATTATCGGCATCCGAATATCCATTAAAATCACATCGGGCTTTAAAGTGGGAATGGAATCAATTGCAGTTTGTCCGTTATCTGCTTCTCCGACTATTTCTAAATCTTTTTCTAATTTTAGTAAGGCTTTGAGTCCGCGACGGATTAAATTTTCATCATCAACTAATAATAAACGAATCATCTTAATTTTGGATTTATATTTTATATTGGGAAGGTTGCAGTAATCTTACATCCTGAATTTGGGGCTGTTGCCATATTGAAAGTACCACCAATAGCAAGAGTGCGATCGCGCATACTTTGCAAGCCGAAACCGGTTGTATTTTGGTTGGGTTTAAATCCTTTACCATTATCATGAATAATTAGCTGTATTACGGACTCGTGAGCTATTTGTAATGGTTTGAGATTGCTTCTTTGGGTAGCAATGACTTTAGTTGTGCTGTGTGTGGTTAAGTCCTGAGATATTTGATTTTGATTTTGAGTTTTAAGCATAATCTTAACTTCTGTTGCTTCTGCGTGCTTAAAAATATTAGTGAATGCTTCTTGAATAATGCGATAAATCGCAATTTTAACTTCAGGTTTAATAGGTAATTTTAAATCTATCTCTAAGCTTGGCGAAATATTACTGGAAGGTTGAAAATCTTCAGCTAAAGAAACGATAGCATCTTCTAAAGATAATCCAGCTAATGGGTCTGCACGTAAAGTTGAAATTGATTGACGAACTTCCTTAAGAGCATTTGAACCTAATTGTTTCGCTTCGGTTAAAAATTCTGTAGCTTCTTCTGGGTCAGTTTGCCATATTTTTACTGCTGCTTCTAAATGTAAATTTAAAACTGTTAAAGCATGACCAACAGAATCATGAATATCCCGAGCAATACGGTTACGCTCCTCTAGAGTTGCTAATTCTTCGACTTTTAAAGCATATTGACTTAATTGAGCATTAGCAATTGCTAGTTGTTCGTTCGCAATATTTAATTTTTGCCTACTTTGAAATTCATTGAGTAATGCATTAATCGCCATTTGCATGAAAATTGCCCCAATCCCTAATGTTAATACAGAAGCTAATATGGCAATTGCATATTGTTGTTTAGTTTCTAAAAGTTGAATGTCTTGGACTGTTTTTATACGTTGAAGTTGTGTGACTAAAGATAAAAATATAGCCAATCCACTAACTATATAACGGTTGATGCCCCGGAAAATTACACAATTACGAGCTATCAAAATAATATATAGTAGCGGAACTAAAAGAATCCCTCCAGCGAATGAAGCAATGATGATTAATCCAAATTCTAAGCCTGTATAAATGATTTTGTAGAGTTGATTATGTGACGGTAATTTTAAACCAATAATTCCAAATATAAATAAAAAAAATATATTGAAAAAGATATTTCTTGGAAATATTGAAGCAATATTAAATAAAAAAACAAAAACTTCACAAGCAATGATAATTGCCAATAAAATCCATTCTAAATAAAGTAAAAATCTTAGTGGATATTTCCGAGCCTGAATAAAATAAATCATGGAATTCATATTGTTTTTTATGGTTCATCCGTACTTATTCACGAAGGAAGAAGGAAGAAGGAAGAAGAACTCACATTTAAAAAAGGCTAAGACAGAAATAAGTGTCCGGAGGACATAGATTTTTGCTTATTAAACCAATTCTAAATTCTTCATTTTGACTGCCTTCTGAAACAATTACTAAATATAGCTTATCTACCCGCTTTAAATACTAGCAACATTAGTCATGATTAAATTAGGGACTTTAGTCCTTATTCAATTGAGGACTCTTGACTCATGTTTTAAAGGTGCTATCCGGCTTATGTTGTATACATCGAGGTTGAGAGAAGAAAGCAAAAAACATTTTGATTGCTTCAAAAAACCTCAAATCATCCCCACTACTAACATAAGGAAAAATCATGAAATCTCTGCTAAGTATCTCTTTAATTGGATTAACCTTAACTGCATTTTCACCATCAGTTTTAGCTGGACAAACTACAACTCGCACCGGTCATAACGGTAGAACTCAAACCACCAGTCGCACTTACGGGAACGGAGCGCAAACCACAACTCGTACTGGCCATAACGGTAGAACTCAAACCACTAATCGCACTTACGGGAACGGAGCGCAAACTACAACTCGCACTGGTCCTAATAGTAGAACTCAAACCACTAATCGCACAGCAGGAAACGGAGTGCAAACCACAACTCGTACTGGTGCTAATGGTAGAACCCAAACCACTAATCGCACTTTCGGAAATTAAATTCTAACTCCAATACTTATGTATAAACCTGCAATGATAAACACCCAAATCTGTAATCAAGGGTTTGAGTAATTAGTATTGCAGGTTAGTACATCTATAGAGAACTTTGTCATCCAAATCATTGAATCTAAATAATCAGAATTACATCTGGCAAAAAAATGAATTACACGGATATAACTCTAAAATTTATTCCTTTTTTCTTAATTTCCATTGTGATTGAAGTCTTGTTGATAGCGCTTTGGAAGAAAGAAAAGTATTCACAACGAGAAAGTTTGATTTCACTGGCTATTTTGATTGGAAATCGCATATCTAAACTAATTCCCATTATTCCAACTGCGGCTCTAATTGAATTTGCATGGAAGCATCGGATATCAACTATTTCTCTCGATAATTGGTGGAATTTACTACTACTATTTATAACATTAGAATTTGTATACTATTGGTACCATCGAGCATCTCATCGCATTCGTTGGTTTTGGGCTACTCACGTTGTTCACCACTCACCAGAATATTTTAATTTTTCAGCAGCTTATCGCTTAGGGTGGACGGGTGCTATCTCTGGTGCGGGTATATTTTTTGCACCGCTTGTTTGGCTTGGTTTTCAACCTTCTTCAGTTATCACCGCTCTAGCTTTAAACTTGGTTTACCAATTTTGGATTCATACTGAACTAATTCCGAAGCTGGGTATTTTAGAATGGTTTTTGAATACTCCATCACACCACAGGGTACATCATGCTTCTAACGGAACATATATAGATCGCAATTATGGTGGAGTTTTAATTATCTTTGACCGTTTATTTGGTACTTTTGCTGCCGAGGAAGCATCAAATCCTCCTGTTTACGGTTTAACTCATCCAATTAAATCGAATAATCCTTTCAAAGTCGTTTTTAATGAATGGATAGAAATATACAAAGATTTAACTTCTACTAATTCTTTTAAGGAACGCTTTTGTTATCTATTTGCTCCTCCAGAGTGGAAGTATACGCGGAAGAAACAAAACCTGCGGGAAATTTTGTAATAAAAATATTAAAGATGCGATTCGATTTAAATAAAACCAACATCATAACGACTACGGATTAATATCGACTAAAAGACCAAAATTCTAGGAAATAGTGTGTCAATAATAATGTAAACTGGTGGTGAGAATGCTCGTTTAAACAATCACTTAACGCGCACAAGCTCGTATATTCGACGATTTTCTTCTATGTCAGGTATCATCACGCTCCGCTCTATCACCTCTTTAAGTACAATTACGAGTGGAGATAGTAAGCAAATTCTCGAAGTGTTACTGACGCAAAAGCGCTCCGAACACACTCGCAGGGCTTACTCTCATGACTTGCGAAATTTCTTTAATCTCGTTGCTCCAGGTCGTGAATTAACATCCGACCTTGCCCGTGAGTTTTTATCGCTATCTAAGACTCAGGCGATATCGGTGGTGGTTGCCTACCGTAACCACCTTTTTGAGCAAGGTTTAGCGCCAGCGACGGTTAACCGCAGAATTAGCGCAATAAAATCCTTGGTGGAAATGGGGCAGATTTTTAGCATCTGCGATTACGACCTATCCGCGATTAAAAATGAGAAAATTAGACCGTATCGGGATACTAAGGGGATAGAGGTTGCAGAGGTTATCAAGTTATTTGAGAAAATCGATACTGATACCCTTGCCGGAAAGCGCGATTACTGTATTATGCGGTTGTTATGGAGTAATGCTCTACGGCGCGGTGAAATTAGTAGTTTGGATGTAAAGCATTTTAAGTACAGTAGTTGCCAGTTGGAGGTTAGCGGTAAAGGTCGCAATGGCGAACGCGAATTGTGTACAATTTCTCAAAAAACTGCTGTTTCAATAACTGAATGGTTGCAAGCATCTAATGGAACTGATAAGCCCAACGAACCAATTTTTATTTCCCTTGACCCGGTAAAATTTGGTAATAGGTTAAGTGGGGAAGGGATACGTTTAATTGTTGGTAAATATTGCAAGTTGGCGGGGATTGAAAAGCAGATGAGTCCTCACCGGGTTAGGCATAGCGCTATCACCGAAGCACTGAATCAAAATAATGGTAATATTCGGGCTACGCAAAAGTTAAGCCGACATTCTGACCCCAGAACTGTAATTATTTACGATGATAACCGCGTCGATTTGCAAGGTGAATTAACCAGGATGCTTGATGATTTGATTTGATAATTTATATAAAACGCTCAAAAAAATCCAATTAGGACTTATGAGTCAAGCCCAAGCCGAACCCAAACTATACAGCTTTGATGAATTTATAAGCTGGTATCCCGAAAATTCGGAAGTCCGATACGAACTGCATGATGGAGTGATTATCGAAATGCCCAAGCCAAAGGGAAAGCATTCAAATCTAACTGGTTCCCTTATCGAGCAACTATTGATAATTATTAGGCAGATGGGTTTTGGTGGCATCTGGACTATTCCCAGAGAATCTATAGTAAAACCCAAATACGAAAAATCGGGTTATGAGCCAGATATTATCGTTTTGAACAAAAAAGTTCTTGGTGCAGAACCCCGATGGGAAAGCGAATCTATTATTCAAAATCCTGATTCGGTAAAATTAATCGTCGAGGTTGTTTCAACTAATTGGCGTGACGATTACTACAATAAGCTTCGAGATTATGAAGAAATGGGTATTGAGGAATATTGGATTCTCGATTACGCAGCGTTGGGGGCGAGAAAGTTCATTGGCAACCCCAAGCAACCCACAATTTTTGTTTGTAACTTGGTTGACGGAGAATATCAGATGACTCCATTTACGGGAGATATGACCGTTGTTTCTCCGACTTTCCCGGCATTCAACTTGTCCGCGCAGCAGATTTTTGATTTAGCTTAATGATTTGATATTTAACTATTTAACCGTTGTTGCATAATTTCTCGTGCCATTTCATACTCTCGTCCAACCAAGTAGGAGAAATGGTAATAAGATGCGATATAAAAGTTACATCCGTGGTTTTGGTAGCGTTCGGCAACGGCTAAAAACCCATAACGGGCATCCCGCACATCTGTAAACCAATTACTGAGATAGGTATCGAACAGAAATAAAGTTAGCGAATTTTTATCGGCGCTTGGATTTAAACGCAATAAATACATATGGGGGTGGTGCGCTCTTCCAAGAGGTAAAAGTAATTCATATCCGCCAAAGTTGATAAATTCTGCCACTTCCTCCTCTTCATAATTCGCAGTACGCGAATTAGGTAGCAGATACTCCCAACGCATGAAAAATTCGTGTTTAGCATCTAATCCGGGGTCAATGTCTATTCGCCAGTATTCATTTTGACAAAGTTCTTCAATGACCAATCTAGGTAAGTCAGCTACTTTCATTTATCTTTAAAAACTACTATGACTCATATCTTGCCGCAAGCTCCAGATTTGGTTGAGGCGGAAAATAGTTATGGAAGCGTCTATTCGGGGATTTTGGTTGCAAACTTTTCGGAGCAAACCTTCTAATTCCTGGTCAAGAAGGTAGTTTTCGCTGTCAGCATCAACAGCAATAAACCAATTGTAATGATTTTCGATTAGTTGGGAGGAATGCCAGTCCGAGTAAAGTCAGACAACACATAGTTTTGTACTGCGTTTTATTAGCTTGACTTTTTTGGGATTAAATTGACCGATGCGTGACCAGTTATGGTCGTAAATAGATATGTTTTTTGTTTTATAAGTATCAGAAAATCCGCCAACCCAACCGCGAATAATCTCACCTTTTTTAGATGATTGGACATAATCGCCAGACCTAAAACCAAAAGGCGTTATTGTTCCACCTTGACGTTTTAGAATCCCACCCTTTGTATAGTTTTCTTGGTGCAATTTACGTCTAAACAATTTTGGTCGAGTAACAACAATAAATGGTGCGTTGCTAATAACGCATTGCCCGACCCAATGATGTCCATGTGCTGTAGATGTGTGAAATTCTTGGTACTTAATAAAGTGCGTAGAAGCCAAAGCAATCGCATCGTTCGCGTGAGTTTCTGGGCATTGTTTGGATTTATCTTTTTTGTCCTTAACAAGTCCTAGATGGTTTCGATACTTGCCAGTATCTAAAGAATCTACTTCGATGACAGGAGCAATTTTAGATGCCTCTGCCCTAAACCATTCTTGCCCAACAGTTACGGGAGATATACCGAACCCGTTCTTTTTACTGTTCCCTCCACAGGTTTCGTCTCTAATCTCAGAGAGAGGCACGATTGCAGCCATCTCTAACAATATACGTAACTCCATCTGCCTGTTAGCTTTTACGCTAGGTGGTAACTTGTTTTGACGACGGTTAGAAAACCTTTTTTGGCGATGATTTCTTAGTTTAAAAGGCTTTTTACGATTGATGCGCTGTCCTCTACGAGTACGTCGTAATTCGGTACGTTTCGCCATCTTACCTGTTACAGATTGCCTGTCTTTACTTGTCTTTTTAGACTTGTAAAAGCCAGGTAAGCAAGCGTGAAACAGTGCAATTGTTGCTAATTTGGATTGAAAAGCTATACCTGTAAATGCTTTTCCTCTATCCGTACCTGCGACAATCTCTTGAGTATTGTATCCTGACGGTTCGCGCAATAATTGCACGTAAAATACACCGATTTTATTACGCTTACCAACCGCTTTACCGTGGCTTGTCCACTTTCTTGCACGCGCCGGGGTGGTCGGCATAAGTGGTTTTCCGTTCTTTGATACTACGGGTACTCTAGTTGCTTGATTCATGGGGATAACCCAAACTAAAATAATTTGTATTCAGGGATAAAACCTGTCCCTTCGGGCAATTTAGTAAGCGTAACTTCTATTCACGACTAGACCGTAAAGAGGTACAAACTAGGGAAAAATCTGTACGTTTAGCCTTACCAAATCTCAGCGCCCTAACCAACTCTTCGTTGCATACCGTGAACCCAGTTAGACCGGGTGTTTTGCAAGCCTGCACCTACTCAAAGAGAGGTGTAGGTAGTTGACAAATTGCTCGGCAACGGTTGCCAATCTCCGAACGTTGATGCTTACGACGACTGATATCTTCGGGTTTTAACTCGGAATGCGGCAATATCCGACTTCTACGTTGCTGGAATAGGTTAGCCATAACAGCAATTTTCTCAAAGATATACAGTTTCAGCGCTCAACAGAAGAAATATTACAACTATTCTACCTGGTAGAGACATAGATTTAATGCATTCTTTTTTATTTTTAGACGCTCAAACAGTTCTAATACAAAGCCTTCAAGGGCAACACAGTAACGGTTGCCCGATATTTATTTCAAAAAACTTGTAGTACGGTGTTGACACTATGTAATATAGCGTGTAGTATACAAATACAGAGTAATACAGCTACTACAAAAAGCTGATATTAACTCATCCGAACCATGACAATTAAATTGCCACCTTAAGGGGATGTAACTCAGTTGGTTTAGAGTGCCTGTCTGTCGAACAGGAAGTCGCGAGTTCAAGTCTCGTCATTCCCGTGTAGCCTTGTGAATGACTAGTAAAGTCGCTCTGGTTCTCAAAGGAGAAGAGGGTGCAAATTCCATCAAGGCTTCTAACTGCGTCCAGGTCGCCTAATGGTAGGGTGTCGGTCTGCAAAACCGACTGTGTGAGTTCAAATCTCACCCTGGACTCCAATCATCGCAGTGTCACCGGCGGGGTTAAGGTACTCGGCTCATAACCGAGGATATGCGGGTTCAAATCCCGCCACTGCCACTAATGCAGAGATGGTGTAATGGCAACACCACAGTCTCCAAAACTGTTGTTCTGGGTTCAAATCCTAGTCTCTGCGTTGTGGGCGCTCCGGCAAATTGGTTAAGCCGCCTGTCTTTCAAGCAGGAGATTGCGGGTTCAAGCCCCGTCGGCACTGCCTTATGGGTTGGTATCCAAGTCTGGTTGAAGGAAGCCGTCTGTAAAACGGATGCCTCTGTGCCCCGTAGGTTCAAATCCTACCCAGCCCATTATGGAGAGGTTGCTATTGGCAGAGCAAGCTGTTTGCTAAACAGTCGTGGATGTAAGTTCACTGTGGGTTCAACTCCCTCTCTCTCCGTCTGAGAACGTGGTGTAATCGGATAACACGTCAGTCTACGTTAGCGTTAGCGGCGCGATAGCGCTAACTGAAGACTGTAGGTTCAATCCCTACCGTTCTCGTTACATGGGAAAGATGGTGGAATGACTGGCTTAAGATGCTGAATTGAACCAGTTCGTTTGATAATATCCATCTTTCCTCTTTTATCCCCTGGTAGCTCAGTTTTGGTAGTAGCGCCTGTCTGAAGAGCAGGAGGTCGTCAGTTCGATTCTGACCTGGGGGGCTTTCATTGCCCTATAGCTCAATTGGCAGAGCAAGCGGCTGTTAACCGCGAGGTTGTAGGTTCGATTCCTACTGGGGCAGTTTTCATTGCCTTGTAGTGTAATTGGCAACACACCTCTCTTTGGAAGAGGTATTTCAGGTTCAAATCCTGACGAGGCAGTTAAATCTTGCTCCTGTAGCCCAATTGGAAGAGGCGGCTGTCTCAAAAACAATCTATGTGTGGGTTCAAATCCCACCGGGAGTACCAATATGCTGCTGTAGCCCAACTGGAAGAGGCGCTGGTCTTAGAAACCAGACGTTGTGGGTTCAACTCCCACCAGCAGTACTATCCGAGTGTAGCGCAGTTTGGTAGCGCATCTGTTTTGGGAACAGAGGGTCGCAGGTTCTCCCTTCGGGAGACGCTAACGCGAACAAATCCTGCCACTCGGATTCATGCCCCTGTGACGGAACGGGTATTTGGGTCGTTGGCAGAGCGGATATGCGACCGCCTTTTAAGCGGATTTATCCAGGTTCAACCCCTGGGCGACCCACCAATTACGGGCGTTTGGCAGAACGGTTATGCTCCTGACTCTTAATCAGGTTGACACAGGTTCGACCGTTACATAAAACTTACCCAAAACTACCTATAACTAGACAAATCTAGACATATATCATTTTGGCGTTTACTTCCTGCTTCAAACTGGGGTAGTCGGCTACTTCCCATCCACAGGCTGAAACTGCCTAACTGACAGCCTTACATAAATTAATTGCGGCGTTCAAATCCCGGTCTATTGTCTTTTTACAGCTTTCACAACAAAATACTCTTTCACTTAAAGAGAGTATTTCCTTCTTGTGGCCACAATTAGGCGGGACTGTGCCAAAACGGGAAAATTGTACGCTAAGGAATTAACACAACTTCCGAAAGCCTCTTGATATAAAGCTTACAGCCATTCAAAGTTTTATCTTTTTGGTTCTCAACGGACGCAAATTATCGAAACTGCTCGCCGACTTCAAATTCCAAATATAATCCCCAGTCAAATTGATATGTTCCCAGCCCATAGGTGATAAATGTTGCAAGTATTCATCGGGAATATTCATACCTTCCGATTTCAACCAATTGACTGCATTCTCCAAATAAACCGTATTCCACAGCACGATTGCAGCAATTACTAGATTCAGACCACTCGCTCGTAAAGATTGGTCTTCAAAGGAACGGTCGCGTATCTCTCCCAGACGGTGAAAGAAAATTGCTCTGGCAAGGGAATGTTTCAATTCTCCTTTGTTAAGTTCGTTTGTAGCTTTACGTCGTAGTTTAGGGCTTTGCAGCCAGTCCAAAGTAAACAAAGTTCTTTCAATTCTTCCCAACTCCCGTAATGCAGTCGCCAGCTTGTTCTGACGGGGATAAGACGCTAACTTTCTCATCATTAAAGATGCTGTTACCGTTCCCTTAGAGATGGAAGTAGCCAAGCGCAGAATATCGTCCCAACAATCTTGAATCAACTTGACGTTAATTTTCTCACCCAATAGTGGTGATAAGGTCGTATAAGTATCCACACCTTCAAATACGTGCAACTTTTTGGAACTCAAATCCCGCATCCTGGGAGAAAAACGGAATCCCAGTAAATGACAAATTGCAAATACCTGTTCGGTAAAACCATTGGTATCGGTGAAATGCTCTTCTATCTTTAAATCGGTTTCGTGATACAGTAAGCCATCCAATACGTGCGTAGCATCCCTGACGGTTGCATTAATTACTTTGGTATGAAATGGTGCATACTGGTCGGAGATATGAGTGTAAAAAACAACGCTTTTACCCGTACCATACTTGGCATTAACCTCTTCATTAATCGAGTTAAAGCCACCAGCCTTGAACCTTTGACCGTCGCTAGAAGAAGTTTTACCATCACCCCAATAAGAAGCGAAAGGAATATCATGATGAAAGTTAACTAAAAGAGCTAACGCTTTTGAGTAATTTTCGTCACGAATATACCAGTCAGACACCCATGCCAAACGCTCGAAAGTTAAACCGGGAGATGCTTCCGCCATCTTTATCAAACCCAAGTTTATGGCATCGGCAAGAATGCTACTAAACAAAGTAGTTTTATTTGATATTAATTCGCCCGTTTGTAAGTGGGTAAAATGTTTAGTAAAACCAGTCCAATTATCAACTTCAACAAGTAAATCAGTTAACTTGATTCGCGGTAATAAATCATAAACCCGGTTACGAAACTGTTTTGCACCTTCAAAGATATTACTAGTAATGGGACTAATAGTTAATTTACCATTTTCTATCACAACACCTGATAATTGCTTTTTAGCGATTAGATTAGAAACTTTATCAAATTGCTCAAACAATAGTTTTTGGCGCTGTTCAATATAAGTGGTAAAATCAGTCGGAATTGCAACAGGTATTTTATAATTGTCGCGCAATTCTTGCCATTGTTCTTGAGGTAAAAGATAATCCTCAAAATCTTTATACTGACGAGAGCCAGTTACAGAAATATCCCCAGAACGTAAACCATCCCTTAACGAACTTAAAGCACACATTTCGTAGTAATGACGGTCAATTTTATCATTACAAAACACATACTTTGACCATTTAGGTTTGACAAAATCGACAGGTGCATCGTCGGGTACATTACGACGATTAGTTTCATTTAGAGTTTTGATAACATTCAAAGCTTCTACAATAGAAGCAGATGGAAAACTTGCTTTAAACTCAAAAGTTGATAGCAATTTAGGTGCATAACGACGCAACTGGGAATAACGTCTATCAAGCAAATCAAAATAATCAAAACCCGCAGGACGTGTCAGTTCTTCTGCTTCTTCTACACTTTCTATAAACTCAGACCAACTGGTGGATTAATTCAATTGCAGCATAAGCATCTCCTTCACTCTCTCTAGCATCAATCAAAGCATTTCCTATATTTGCGTATAAGCGTACTTTTTCATTTATTGCTTTTCCATCTTGTTGAAATTTTTGATTCCGTTGATTTTCACTGCGACGGAATAATTTACCCATCATCTTATCATGCATAGAAATTGCAGTATCAACCAATGATGCAGCCATTTCTAATAGAAAAGCGACGATTATTGCATACCTCCTACTTCCATCTAATCTCGCTATATGTGCTGGTGTATTTTTCTGTCCCAACCTTGTTAATTGTACCAAGCGGTTGTGATGCACTTTTTGTAAACAAGAAGAATCTAAATTCAAATTGCGGATAAATTCTAACTTCTCTAATACTTTTAAGAAGTTCTTGGGATTTGGTACCCCTGGTGGTTGTCTTAACCAGACTAAAGGTGTACGATTTTTATCTTGATTTAAAACTAATAAGCCATCAATTTCTTTCTTCTGAAATGTAGTTAAATGTTTAGTAAGCGATAAATAACATTGCTTTTGAGCGCGTCTTCGGGTTTCCCAAGCCAGTCTTTCTACAGTAGACATGGCAGGAATTATTATCTTACAACGACGCATTTCTTCAATCAGTGCTTCAACTAAAGCAATTCCCTTATCCGTGCCAAAAGCTACTTGCATTAACCATCTGGAAAGTCTTTTATAATAAAATATATTCAAAGTAGAGTATTCAAAGACGTATGATATTTTAGCTAAATGTTCTCTTCGAGTTGTATCCCGTAGCGCATACTTCATAATTAGTTTTGATTTTACATCTAATTGCAAAGCAATATAAGATAAAACAGGTTTTGGAACTTTTTCTCCTAATTCCCATACCCGACCTGGAAATCTTAAATAACATAATTGCACTGCAAATCCTAAGCGATTATGTGCGCGACGGCAGCCATTAATAGCTTTTAAATCCTCAGAATTGAAAGTGTAATAACGAGCGATATCTCTAGTACTAATATCTGGAGGTATTTCTGTAAATTGTATTCTTTGTTCGGGAGATAATAATTCGCGGGTAGCCAAGAGATGAACCTGTGTATTTTTTGATGAGAGTAGAAGACGGCTGCAAAAATTCGTTCTTGCGGTGACGTGCAGCTTCCGTGAAGAATGCTTTTTGTCAGAAAAAGGTACTCTACGTTTGTTTGTAGGATTGTCCGCAATACGGGCAGAATCTGAATTTCAACGACATGATGGGTTCGTTACAACTTACACATCGGTCGCGCAGATTCGTACCACAAGCAAAGCAATACTTTGACCGTAGCGAAGTCCACCGCCTCGTCAAGCGTTGTTCCTGGTGTCCAACATTTGGGACAAAACTTAAGCGCAGTTATCGCTTCAATAGGCGTTTGTTTGACCACAGCATCCAAATATTCCTGGGGTATCCCTAACGCAGCCGCCAATCCCGATTTGCCTTTCTGACTCAATCGGGACGTTACTCCAGATTCGATTTTACGTATGGTCTGAATGTGCATACCAGCTTTGATACTTAATTCTGACTGCGTTAAACTATTAGAATTTCGGACGCGCATAATATACCGCCCTAACGACTCGGAAGGGCTTGGAGCTACATCCTTAAGGGATACATCCATAAAAGTATTATTCTCTTTGTAGTATTTAATATTAAATTAATATGTGTATAAAATTTCAGCTAATCTCAACTTTTTGTCTTAATTGTGACTATTACTTTAGCGGCGTTAGTAACGCAGTTTTTAGACCGTTCGGAGCTAACAAAGTCTACTGTTCGTAGCTATGAGTCTGTTTTGATACCATTACTTAAAAATTATGGGCGTTGGTCAGTTGAGATTATTGACAGAGATATATTGGTTGAATATTTGAATGGTTTAGAGCGAATCAAGTTTACAACCCACCATAAGCATCAGGCTGTAATCACCGCATTGTTTAACTTTGCGGTTGAAAGGGGTCATCTTAAATCAAATCCGATTTCTAAATTGAAACGACGCAAACCGGATTTTGGAAAAGGAGAATATGATTCAGATGAAGAAATACGTTATTTAACAACCCAAGAGTTAAGTCTTCTATATCAAGCGGTGAAATCAGATGCACGGTTGAATGCTTTGGTGCATTTACTACATAGTACTGGAGCCAGAATTGCAGAGATACTGGCGTTAAATTTGAAGGATTTAGATACTGAAAAACGGAAGTTTCAAGTGATTGGTAAAAGGAATAAGCAGAGATGGTGTTTTTACAGTCAAGCAGCAGATAGTTGTTTAAATAATTACTTAAAATATTATAGGCATTCAAATATCAGTGCCTTGTTTACTGCCCAACAGCCTTTTACGCTTGATGTTTCTTGTTTGTCTTATCCCACAGCATATAAATCTTTAGTGGAAGCAATCAAGGGTATAAAAGAGTTACAAGGAATTCGTTTTCACCATTTGAGACATACTTTCGCTACAGAGCGAGTTGGTTTGATGGGTATTGATGAGCTACGTGCGCTGATGGGTCATTCTAGTATTCAAATGACTTTACGCTACTCAAAAGTAACTTCTAAACGCGCAGCTATATGTTGCACAACAAGCGTTTCAGATGATTCCTAACTACAATCAGTAAATAACCGCTTTATATAGAAAAGTAAATCAAAATTACATTTAAAAGTATATTTTACTTAAAATAGGTCAAAAGTATTAATATTACTCTTTACCTGTGAACTGAGGAATACTACCCTCGATATTCATACTCCCCTATTTATACAAAAAACTATAAGTTAATGAATTCGGAATTAATTAATGCTCTAAATTAAATATTTATATGTCGCAATTAACACAAGCTTTAGAACGCATTTTAGAAATACGGAAGAAAATTTATCCTTCTGTAGCAGCTAATTTAAACCCAGGTCTTACAATAAATGAAATAGAAAAGATAACTAAAGATTGGCAGATTCCACTACCAACTGAAATCTATGAACTGTATCAGTGGAGAAATGGGTTTGTAGACGGTCATTGCTCGATTTATGAATTTGCTAGTTTATTTGATATATGGGGATTTGAGCCTCTACAAAATCTATTTATAGAAAAGCAGCCATCGCCTTATGAATATGAACTTGATACTCCTTTTTATGCTCTAAATATATTTCCTTGTTATGAATCTGATTCTGGAGGTTATATAGTTTTTGATAAAAAAGGAGAAACCAAATGGGTCGAAATGGTTTCCTTTGTTGATGGTTTTTCAGTAAGAATAGAATATTATTACACTTATTATTACACTAATTTAACCAATATGGTTTTGACTATAGCAAACTCCTATGAAAAAGCATATTATCAAGTTAATAGGGATGATTGGAAAGTAAATGAAGAAACAAGGAAAAATATTTGGTATCAATATAATTCATCAAAGTTATCTGAATCTACCTTGAATAAAATTATTCAAACTCCTGATTTGAATTTTATTAATCAATTATTTACAAATAATATTAATTTTATAGACCCTACTACTCAAGAACCTTTAATCCAAATTATTCAACAAATAAAACTGAATACCGAAGATAAAAATATTAAAGAAAAAATCACAATAATACTTGGGGAGGGAGTTAAAAAGATACCAAAAGAATTTTATTGTTCCAATCTGTTGAAAGAATATTGGAAAATTAAAGAACCATTAATATCATCTTTTCAGAGATTTCATTTATCAATAGAAGAGGAAGTTAATAACGGACAAAGTATCAAACAAATTGACCAAAAGAGACGCGAACAAAGTATAAAAATAGCAACTATTTTTATACTATTTATGCTTAAATCAGTAAATACACTTACTCAAGCTTTAAGCTATGATGATGCTTTCATTCGTAGCGAAGCAGCTTGGGCATTAGGAGAAATTAAAGCACTGGGCGCAGCAGAACCTTTAATTGAAGCATTGCAAGATGAAAATAAAGAAGTTAGACAGGCGACAAGAGAAGCTCTTTTAAAGATAATTTCAAAGTTTCCAGAGGTTGAAAATTTAATTCCTTTTTAAATTGCTCTCACTTATATAAATTACCCGCTCCATTTTAAATCGGCGAGCAGTTTTGATAACTTGCGTCCGTTAAGAACCAAAAATATAATTTTTTGAATGGCTGTAAGCTTTATATCAAGAGGCTTTCGGAAGTTGTGTTAATTCCTTAGCGTACAATTTTCCCGTTTTGGCACAGTCTCGCCAATTAGAACAAGTTTTAGAGGATGGGAACCATCTATCTACTACAACTAATTTAGAACCGTACAACTTACATTTGTATTCAAGTTGTCTTCTAATTTCATAAAATCCCATATCAGCTATAGCACCGGCTAGTTTATGATTTTTCATCATCCCCGATACGTTTAAATCTTCTATCACTATCGTTCCGTGGTTCTTGGCTAATAATGATGTCAATTTATGAATAGTATCTTTTCTGATATTGCAAATTCTCCTATGAAGTCGAGCTATTTTTAGTTGAGCTTTTCTCCAATTTTTAGAACCAATTATTTTATTGCGATTTATCCACTGCAATCGTGATAATTTAGTTTTATTTTTACGATATGCTTTCGCTCCTTCTATAACTTCACCTGTCGATAAAGTCGCCAGAGATTTTACACCTAAATCAACTCCTACAACAGTTGTATTATGATTCTCTTGGATTTGGGTATCAATTTTAAAACTGATAAACCACCTATCAGCTTGCCGGGATAGGGTTACAGATTTTATTTTATCTAGTTGGGGTAATTTCTCATATGTTTTTAATTTACCTATTCTTGGTACTTGAATAGTAAAATTATCTATAGTCTTACAAGTTCCCTAAGACAGTAAATGAATCATTTTTTCCTTTCTTTTTAAATCTTGGTTGACCACTAACTTTTTTGAAACATCGTTTCCAAGCAGTAGATAAATCTCTTAAAGAGTATTGCGGTGCGGACTTAGAACACTCATAGTACCAAGGGTTTTCGGGTTTAACTAAAGCCACTAAGTATTTATGTAAATCAATCGCACTTGGAAATTTTATTTTAGAATCGGGATTAATTTTATTGTTTTCTAATATTGCGCGGGTTAATGCTAATCCCCAATTCCAAGCATGTCTAGAAACTCCACAATGTTTGAGTAAAACAGTTCTTTGATTGTTATTTAATTTTAATTCTGTTTTAAATCCGAGTAACATTGTATAAAATTTACGTTTTCAAGTTTTATAAATATAAGCCATCTATATTTTAGATTATTAGATATAAACATATCATTTTTATTACTATCATTAATAGTATAAATGTTAAATTTATTAATTCTTAAAATTCAATTGGCATAAAAGCCAACCATTAGTAAAATAAACAACCTTCAACCATCGCTTTACTGTAAATACGTATTACACGCTTAACACGATATCTTGACAATATGGGTAAATATGTCTATTTATGGGTAGAAATTAGATAACAGTTACTATCCCCTGTAGCGCCCATCAAATCAAGCCCCTGTGATGCAATTGGAAGACATGACCCGCTTAAAACGGGTTCTCTACAGGTTCGAGTCCTGTCAGGGGTATTACGGTGACTAACAGTCACCGCAACCAAACGCTGGTGTAGCTCAACGGCAGAGCAACTGACTTGTAATCAGTAGGTTGTAGGTTCAATTCCTATCACCAGCTTCGACGCGATTGTGGTGTAATGGTAGCATTTGAGTCTTCCAAACTTTAGGTACGAGTTCGAGTCTCGTCAATCGCTTTCATAGTCCCGTAGCTCAGTTGGTAGAGCGCCTTCCTTACAAGCAGGATGTCACAAGTATGTCCTGGCGGACACGCGCTCGCCGCACGCAATACCTACGGTACGCTCCGCTAGC
The DNA here is from genome assembly GCF_015207665.1 of Plectonema cf. radiosum LEGE 06105. Classification (GTDB taxonomy): domain Bacteria; phylum Cyanobacteriota; class Cyanobacteriia; order Cyanobacteriales; family Nostocaceae; genus Rivularia; species Rivularia radiosa_A. The sequence continues at coordinate 40,398 of NZ_JADEWL010000017.1, read as the reverse complement.
CGCGTGAACGCTAACAAAACAATCGGGGACTACCAATTTATAGGAGTGTAGCCTAACGGATGAGGCAACCGTCTTCTAAACGGTTTTATGTAGGTTCAAGTCCTACCACTCCTGGTATATGGGGTCATAGCTCAATTGGCTAGAGCGTCCGCCTTGCACGCGGAAGGTTAGGGGTTCAAATCCCCTTGTCTCCATTACGGTGTCAGAAGCCAAAGCGGTCGTGGCGCTTGTTTGTGGAACAAGTAATTAGCGGGTTCAAGTCCCGTCTGACACCCCTTCATGGAAGCTGTCCGGCATGGACGAAGAAACTAATTAGTTTTTGATTTCAAAACCTAAGTAGTTTCCAGTATTCTAGTACTGTACGTTAATGTTTTTCATTTCACGGTATGGGAAGAAAACCAAATACAGTTTGCTCGGCATGTCAGACTTCTATATATAGAAGACCAGGGCAATTAATTAAGTACCGCTTTCACTATTGCTCTATCAGTTGTATGAATACACATCGAGGTAATCTACGGCAAAGGAATTGTAAAAGTTGTGGTGAACTATTTATACCTCAAAAGAAAACAAGCAATTATTGTAGTCGTACTTGCTCAAATAGAGGGCGAAGGGGTATTTCATACAGTAATGATTCCTGGGGTAATAAATCACGTAGGAATCTTGCAGTTCTGGTCAATACTTTTCATTTTGATTCTTGCATGGTTGAGGGATGTAACTACAATCGTACATACGACATTCACCGTTTAATTGAAGGCAAAAACGATGGAGATTACGTTGTTGGAAATATGTTTGCTATATGTCCTAATCACCATGCTGAAGTTACTCGCGGCTTAATCAAATTAGAAAAGATTGATGACCAAACTCTCAGAATTGCGGAAGATGCTGCTCATGGGAGAGCAACTGGCTTTGAACACCAGAGTACCGCAGCGATGTCGTAGGGGTTCGACTCCTCCATCTTCCTTTACCACCAGAAGCCAAAAAGTGAAGCGCTGTGCTGATAACACAGATACAGGAGGGGCGGTACCTCCCTGGTGGATTGTCTATACACAATAATTACGGAATGAGTTTCAATGCTGTTGCCTTAAGAAGAAATAGCTTCTTTATTAACGGTAAGAGTATCTTCTTTTTTTTAGAAATTTACAATTTCTATTATATTTTTGTGAGCGAACCGTTCTGTAGGAGAACTTTTAATTGTTACGGTTTCCCCACAATCATTACATACGAATATGTCTGGATTCTTTTTCCAAGTTCTTATAATTTCGGGAATTGTTCTTTGGAGAAGAACTACAGTTGTTCCGGTTTGAGTATTTTTGCAAGATAACATGAATATTCTCCGGTTTTTAGCTAATCAGGGTTAACACAACTTGAAATGCTATGTCAAGATACTTAATATTTTATTGATTTTTTTCTGACCATAGTATTTTTTAATATGTTCTCCAGTGTACTTGTGTTATTTTTAGTTATTTTAAATACTATTTGTTAAAGAATATTCTTGGCTTCTCCTTTATAAAAGTTGCGGTAAATGCTGTTGATAAGTAGGAGAAGTAATGTCTGATAAACAAATCCACCAACAATTAAAAAGTCAAGCATTAAAGAGCGATAACAGTTTTGAATTGTTACCACATTGCTCTGTTGTGGAATTTACAATTTACCATTGCTGATAGTTCTTGCTGGGAAGTTGTAGCAGTGAGTGATAACCGAAAAACAATAGTCGCCAGTTGGATTAGTGGTAAAACAACTGTTGGCGTATTAAATTTATCTGGAAAAAGAGTTGGAAATATTGCGGTTAAAGATATCGTAGAATTACTTGTTGATTTTTAGCTGAAACAGAAATGTTGCCTCTCGCCTCCCTGTCGTAGAATTGATTCACGTTTATATTAGATTTGGATAGTTAAATGTTAAAAGAAATCCACCTCAAGCAAGTTGGTCCAGCTGACCATTTTGATGTTGAATTTGCCGATAGACTCAATATATTTACAGGTGATAACGGTTTGGGTAAAAGTTTTTTACTCGATGTTGCTTGGTGGGTTCTTAGTGGAAACTGGGTAGAACAACCTGCTTATCCACAACGAAATAAAGAAGGAAACCCAAAAATTAACAGCCTAGTTAGCACCGAAAAAAATATAAAAGAATATCAAAGTGAATTTGATTTTTCCGAACAACAATGGCGTAATTTACAAATGCCTCCCTTATTAAAAGAGGTAATTATTTACGTGCGCGTTGATGGTGGTTTTTCTGTTTTTGACCCCGCACGTAATCGGGATAATGCTTATAATTTTAATCCAGATACGCTTTGGAACGGTTTAAAATCAAATGGTAAAGTTCTTTGTAATGGTTTAATTCAAGATTGGGTTACATGGCAAAATCAACCCAATAAATATCCATTTAAACTATTTTCTAACGTTATTAAAAAACTTGCACCTCATCATAAAGAATGGATAGAGATTGGAGAACCAACGCGAGTGTCTGTGGAAGACGTGCGCGATATTCCTACAGTTAATCTACCTTATGGTAACGTTCCTGTAACTTTAGCTTCTGCTGGAATGAAGCGGATTTTGGGATTAGCTTATCTACTAGTGTGGACTTGGTACGAACATAAAAAAGCTTCTGAATTGCGCCAAGAAAGTCCAACAAATCAAATAGTTTTATTAATAGATGAAGTTGAATCTCACTTACATCCCCAATGGCAAAGAGTAATTTTACCAGCTATTTTAGATGTGGCGCGTGAATTGCAAAATAGTATAAATATACAGGCTTTAGTAACTACTCATTCTCCACTAGTTCTTGCTTCCTTAGAACCAGATTTTGATGAGGAAGAAGATAGATTATTTTTATTCAAATTAGAAGATAGAGAAGTTACCCTAGATGAAATACCTTGGTCAAAACAAGGGGATACAGTTGGATGGTTAACCTCAGAAATTTTTGGACTCAAACAAGCTCGTTCCTTTGAAGCAGAAAATGCAATTGAAGCCGCAGAAGCCTGGATGCGTCATGACGATTTGAATGCTTTTCCAGAAAACTTGAGAACCCACTCACAAATTCATCAGGAATTGCAAAGACTTTTACCCGGACATGACCCATTTTGGGCGCGTTGGATAGTCACATCAGAAAAAAGAAACTCTGCTGGGTTATCGGGGGTTTAACATATAAATGATACCGTTTGAACCTCCACCAGAACCACTAGATTTTGATAAAAAAGCACGACAACCAGGAAATGCTTGGTTGGCAAAAAATCCCGACCCCAAAAAAGGAACTTTCTTATTATTGGTCGCCTTTTAAAAGTAATTTAGCCGATGGGTTTAACAATCTTTGTGCATATTCGGTAATGTACGAACCAGTTGGTACGGTAGAACATTATCTTAGCCGCGATAATTATCGTAATTTGGCTTACGAATGGAGTAATTTACGCTTTGCTTCTGCTTGGATTAATAGTTGTAAAGGTACGCTTGATGACCAAGTTCTTGACCCCTTTGATTTAGGAGAAGATTGGTTTGAGATTCTGCTTCCTTCTTTACAGTTAGTGTTAACAGATAAAGTTCCGGAGCAACAACGTCAAAAAGCACAATTTACCTTGGAACGGTTGCGGTTACGAGATGATGAACGAGTTCTGCGCCAGCGTCAATCATGGTATCAATTATATTTGGATGGAGATTTAACTCTACAAGGATTAGAAAAGAAAGCTCCCCTTATCGCCCGTGCAATTAAAAAACAGCAGCAAGCAAATTAGAAGTGATAATATCAATTACCTCTTCAAAATTTACGATTAAAATGACGAAGGCAATCCTATATAATTTTACTCCCAAACTTTTCATTTTCCCCCTAATCCGGTTGCAAAATATGAGCGGCATTTTCCCCTTATTTATCTCACAAACAAATTTTATTGATGCATTAAGTAGCAATCATCGCATACACAGACTTATCAAAATTGCAACTATGCGTATGACACTTTGACAATGTAATAATGTAGCACGAAGTAAACTAAGTTAAAAGTAATATTTTAAACTGTCACAGTTTGTCACATATCCTTTAACCACAGTGTTTTCAGAAACCGATGCCGAGCATAGGTGCGCGGTATAAGAAGAAATAAGCCTGAAAAGGTTGTGGGGTAAACTTTTAGGACACTTGTAGTATTATACCTCGCTTTTTGCTCAGTTTTGGTTTGAAGCAAAATTATTCGACTAATATTTTATGTACTAACTTTTTAACTATAGACAATTAATATATAGACTTTTAGTATTCAATTATTTCAACCAACATAATTTTGACAATTCTCCCATTTATTCACAAGTGAGTACTAGCAGCAATCGCTGTCAATCTGAGAATATGACTTTATTAACATTTCCACAATTGAACCATGAGCGTAACAAAATCCAAGTCTTCAAAAGCCCCTAATCCTTTTATAGGCACATGGCACATCTATGAGATGGAAATGTGGGATGAAGATTACTTCAACATGGAAGTACAAGCCTATGTAAGCATTGAAACGGATAAGCAGGGAGATTTCCAGTTTGGGCTTGTTAGTGGGAGTCTTGATGGGGATTTAGAAAAATCGGGAGTCTCCGAACGTTTTGCTTTTACGTGGGAAGGTCAGGACGAAATGGATGAAGCGAGCGGTAGTGGCTGGATGCAATTGATAAATGTAAGGCAGGTAGAAGGATTTATTAAATTGCACTTAGGCGATAGTTCTACGTTTAAAGCTAAAAGAGCTAAGTAATACTTTTATATATTTTATCAAGTTTAATTTAGCCAGGGACTTTTAGCCCCTGTCTAAGAGCATAAGTCCATTAAAATGGACTAAAAAATGCCAGTCAGTAAGCGATGAGAAACCGGGTTTCTTTTGGCTTGTAAAAATGGCGGCGGTTAGATTGATTCGATTTCAAGAATCTTTTGCTATCCGAGCAACCCAAATATGTAGATAAGTTGCTGCTTTTCGCCAAGAACCTTGAGATTCTGCAACAATTTCTCTGGCATTATCGGTAGTTAATTCTAAGCTAATGGGTATTGAAGGGGAAAGTCGCTCTGCTTCTATCAACTTTTTTACCCACTGCAACAGATTCTCAACGCAGAGGGTAGATAATGTAATATTTTTAATTTCAAAGCCAAATAAACTGGCGAATTCAGCTAAATTATCGTGAGTTCCTGCGACAATGGTTGCATTAATACAACGCGATCGCAATAAACTAGTCAGCAATAGCGGTAAGGGAATACGGTTTGCTTCATCCCAATAAACGATTTTAGCGACTGGTGGTAATGAACATCGTTTCCATCCCGGTTGACAATAATAATATACACCCCCCGTTTGTTGCTTCCAATGTAGAAGGTGCGAAGTTTTACCTGCTCCTTTTTCACCGATTACTTGCCAAAATAATCGTTTTTGGATGGGAGGTGGTTGAGAAAAGCCAAAATCTAACCAACGTTCGGGAGGAATTTCTAAATCATCGGGTGCAATGAAAGGGTTACGTCGCAATCCGAGTCGATGATAAGGGTCACAATAAGACATTTAAAGATTACCCTGTCGAGGAATGACCCGAAATACTTGGTTTTTTACGATATCATTCCGTCCAAACCATTTTGAGCGAGTAACTGCAATTTCCCAGATAATTCTTATTAATTGACCGTCGTATGATATTGGTCCTGCCATCGGAATTTTACACCTAAAATAAGTGCGCTCTGAAAGTTTAAGTTCCGTTTCAAAAAGCGTTTGCTTATCTACGTCTCCCCGTCCTTCGGTTCTATAACCAATTGTCAGTTTTAGTGGCTTCTCTTTGTTTTGTGTATCGGGTGTCCAAATACAGCTTCCAGTCAATTCACTTCCGACTTCGAGCGAATCCGAATTGAGATAAAAATTAATCATTTTACTAATACCGGGTCAACAATAAAGACAAAACTAGAATTAATACGCTCGAAAACCCCTGAAATATTTTGCTCAACTAAGAAAATCCAGCGAATTTGATTATTCTTACCTTCAAAAGAAGGAGGAAGGTCATTCGGTACCGTAAAAATTGTTTTGAATGAAAATATATCAACATCTGTCGGTACAGAATGGAATTGAGGTTGAGATTCCCAAATCGTATGAACCTCTATTTCTGTATCAGTTCCTTTCTTATACTCGACTCGCTCCACACAAGCTATCTTGAAGGTTAATTGTTCTGGTTGCTTTGTTTTCAGATTTCCTTTGAAACGACGACGAAAAGTCAAATTACATTCTTCCCCTAAACGTAAGGGATAAGTAGATAATAGGACTTCTGCTGGGAAAAGACGAAATTGAGCGACAAGATAATTTTTAACTTGATTTCTGAAGTTTTTATTAAATAAAATAGAAGCTATAGCAATTAATAAAAAAAACCACCAAAAGAAAAATACAAAAATAGCTATAAAAGAAATTAAAATCAATCCACCAATCAGCCTACTGATGATATTCCCCTGTTGTCGCTTAATGTCTTCATTATTCCGCAATAAAAAACCTTCTGATGTTTCTTGAACATTAGCTGGTGCTTTAGCAGATAGCGACTTTATTTCAAATTGATTAGTATTCATTAGGGTTTGTCTCGCCAACAAAATATCATTATATGGCTACAAATTTATTGCCACTATTAAGAACGAGTTAAGAGTCCCGTTTAAACTACAATTGCAAAATACGTCTGGTGTGAATTAGGAAAAAGAGAGGAAAAGATAGAAGATGAAAGTTACCAAGCTTATCATCAAAAATCTTTCCTCATAAAAAATATCGGTAGTTTGGAATTGATGTTCAAACTTTCCAATCTATAACTGCCTGCTAAAATTTAATTTACACCAGACGTATCATATATTGTGAAGTAGAGAAATGGAAAAAATAAAAATCCGTTTTGATTCTAAAAGCGGAGTAGCTGCATTCATTGAAGAAAAAGAAGATGGAGAAGAGCAGGTAGTCTACATAAACAAAAATGGAAAAGAATTGTTGAATGCGACTATTCTCGGTTCAACTGTTGCATATAAATTAAAATAATTTGATGGTAATGATGTTGAATGCTAGCGCGTAACTTCTTGTCGAGAAACAGCTTTATCGTTATTTCAATCTTCTGCTATTTTTAAAAATAATTAAATTAGGGATTTCTTAGCTTTTAATAAATTAAAATAAACGTCTCGCCCCAACCAAGTTAACTGATAGTACGCGGGATTGCGCTACTCCTCTCGTACTCCCAAGATATTCCCCCAATATTACTCGTTCCGCCTACCCCCAAAAGCAATTTCGAGCAGCTTCGTTATAATCGAAGTGGACTCACTTCACTTCTGCGCCCCAGGGGGGGGTGGGCTGCGCCCATCCTCGCTCGCTGTACGCTCTCTCGGACACAGAAGTTGCGTGAGTCCTTCGGACACGCTTCGCGAACGCCCTACGGGGCTTGTCATACACTCGTTGTTGGTGGGGTTTTTCAATGACTGCTTTAGCAATCATGCGCGTTGGGAAATTAAAAAGTTTTGGGAATGTGGGCGGTAGCGAAAAACATACAGCCCGTCTACAAGATACACCAAATGCTGACCCCTATAAAGAAAATATTCGGTTAATTGGAAATAATAATGACCCGTCTTTAGAGGAAATAGTAAAAGCCAAAATAGCTGATAATACTAAACATAAGCCGCGTAAAGATGCGGTACTATGCAGCGAAATTTTCTTGAGCGCATCCCCGGAGTATTTTCGCCCAGAGAACCCGGATAAAGCTGGGGAATGGAATGATCAATTGATGTGGAATTTTGCTAACGCTTCAACAAAATGGTTGCAAGAAAATTTTGGAGAAAAATGCGTTCGGGCTGAACTACATTTGGATGAATCTACTCCCCACATCCACGCTTATATCGTTCCAGTCAACGACAAAACTAAACAACTAAGCCACAAAGAAATGTTTGGGGGTGATGGCAGACAAGCCAGCATTAAAATGTCTAAACTCCAGGATAGCTATGCTTCATGTTTGGCACATTTGGGAATTGAAAGGGGTGTGAAGGGCAGCAAAGCCACTCACACTAAGGTTAAGGAATATTACCAAGCAGTCAACCAAGAACCTTTAACACTGGAATTAGACCGACTGGCACCCAAACGTGGTGAGACAGCACAGCAATTATTTGAACGCATCAAAGCAAACCCCACAATCCAATCCATCAATCACCAGCTAGCTGACCACAAAAGAATTGTAGAGTTAGAAAGACGGGCATCGCAAAGGGCGATCGCCTCTGAAAAATTACGGCAACAGTTAGAAAAGCGCGTAGCTGAACTAGAAGCTGAGAACTTTTATTGGAAACAACAAGCTGACAAATTAAGGGACTTGCCCCTAGAGGAAGTGGCATGGAATCTAGGGCTTAATAAAGCGGACATTGGAGAAAATCGTTGGAAGGGCTTGGGACGAGTTATCAGTATTAATGATTCTAAGTGGTACGACTTTACAGAAGAAAAAGGTGGCGGTGGGGCTATTGATTTAGTTATGCACGTTAACAATTCTAATTTTCGGTCTTCTGTTGCTTGGTTACACGACCAATTTGGAGAAGAGGGGATGCTGCGTGCTAGCAAAGCTTTGGTAGAAAAACAAGCCATTAAAATTGCCCAAGAAGAACCCGCACCAAGTTTTGAGCCACCAACCCCGGATGAATCAAAGTGGCTATCCGTACAAGATTATTTGGTAAAGAAACGCGGATTACCTGAAAACTTTATCATTGGACTTAACCAAAAGGGATGGCTATATGCTGATGAACAGCAAAATGCCGTCTTTACAATGCGCGAGCTGACGGTGGGAGTGGAAACGCAATATAGAAATGAAGAAACGACGTTAAAAGGCGCATTTTTACGGGGGACGCGGGGAGAAAATAATTCGTTTATGGGATACGCACCCAATTCAAAACGGAGAGAGGGATGGTTCTACTTCCATTTGGGTGGTAAGCCAGGGGATGAAATACAAAAAGTAGTCCTTTGTAAATCTCCTATTGAAGCGCTCTCGTGCGCCAAGATTGGGGTAAGTGAACGTGGAGGTATGCCGTCTGAAAGAACCATGTATATAGCGGTGGATAGTCCCAAAAGTCTACCGTTAGAATTTCTTAAAGAAGTGAGAGCTATTACCGCTGCCTACGATAACGACTCGGCGGGACGCTCTACTGTACGAGCTATAAAAGAATTACTACCGCAGACAACCATAGCGCACCCGAAAGCAGAGGATTGGAATTTAGAACTATTGGAGCGTTTGCAGCTTCAAAGGGTGCAGCAAAAAGAAACTGACAAGAAAAAGAATCGGGGGTTGGAATACTAACAGAATTATGCAGCCGATGCATGAAGACCATATCTCTTAAATTTAAACCCCATTACCCGGTTTCTTAGCCATCTATCTAAGAACAAGTCAAAAGCGTAGACGCAACTGGAAACCGCTACGCTAATCAGGCGAGGGTAGTCACTGCCACAAACATTACTCGTGGGATAACACATTTACGCATAGCAGCACCTACTTCTCCGCCAGATTTTTCCAGTTGCTGGTGGGTTGCTTTATTGAGGAAAGTTAAAACACAGTACAATTGCATTAGCTCCTGCCGTCGGAGCAAAAACCTGTAGAAAAATACGCCCTATTTAGAGTATGGCTTTTACCGCAGCAGTTACGGATAAAATCAAGACTTTCAAAGACCTACAAGACCGCTGTAATTTAAACAAAACAAACGATATTAATTTCTTCACTGAATGGGTAGAAGATTTACCGGATTTAACAGACGATGAAAAAACTGAAATTGCTTCGATAAAAGAAATATATGATTACCACAGATTAGATGGCTTTCTACTGGAAGGGGCGATAAATTTGCTAATTGTCTCTCCGTTGTTAAGATTAGCAGGATTCTTTAAACCACCATATAAGATTCGCTCACCATATGGTGTGGAATTAGAAATTGACGACCCAGAAGAGACGATTCGCGGTTTTATTGATGCATTAGTAATAAAAGACCATCTGTGGGTTCTGGTTGTAGAAGGTAAACGCAATGGGATTCCGGTAGCAGCCGCACTACCTCAACTTATCGCTTATATGGTATCGCAGCCGCACCAACGAATAATATATGGATTAGCTACCAACGGCGACGAATTTATATTTATAAAGTTGGAAACTGGAGAAAACGCGAAATACGACTATTCCACTACGTTCTCCTTACTTCCGAGTAGACATGAGCTTGGTCGGGTGCTGCAAATACTGAAGAAGCTTGGTACTATTATTGCTCTGAGCTAGCTTTTGAGTGATACCAAACAACGGGGGATGAGACGTTATTACAGCATCCACCAGGACTGCCAGATAATAGGTAACTACTCCTAGAGCGTGATACCTGTAACCCTCATTTATTGAGGGAGGGAGTGAGAGGGGAGAAACTTTCAGCCGGTAATCTTAGAGCGCATTGGGAGTCACGAGGCATTCAAGAATCGGTAGAACGAATTTCCCCATGTTGTTCAATATGTTCAACCAACCGCTTGGTTTCCCCACCCGCTCGTTTTAACTCTTCAAGATTACCTACTAAAACAAACAATTTCCTTGCTCTACTAACGGCTGTATTGAGTAAATTCGGTTTACGATTGAGGAACCAAAAACTATGCTCTTGGTGGCATTGGTAAAGAGATAATATTATGGCTGCTTTCTCTCCTCCTTGGAAGGTATGAACTGTGCCAATATCGTCCCAAGAAAAGTTTTGCCAACGCTTCATGAGTCGATATCTGAGTGCATTGGCTTGCCTTGTGAATGGAGACATTACCCCAATTGCCTTATTAGTGTCGCCCTCTTCAGTAGAGTAGCCATTCTCTAGTAGGAAGGCGATCGCCCTTGAAGGGCGCGTGCCGATCGCGTTTTCTACAGCATCAATTTCTTCTGGATTGGTGTTATTTATATGGCTTCCTTGGACGTGGTAAGCCAGTAGGTGCGGCTGTTGTGTAGAACTATCGTAATTTGAAAGGATTTGTAAACCATCTTTATAGTTGGGACTGCAAAACTGGATAATGGGCGCGACACAGCGGTAGTGATTCCTTAAAACAATGCCAGTACCTAAATCCCCTTCTGTACCATTAGCACCAGCAGCGCGATGATAAGCGGTAGCGGTGTATTTAGCAGTAGGAGCATAACAATAATAATCTATCTGGGTCATACCTTGTTCCAGAAATGCGGTTTTGAGGTATTGTTTGATGGTATCGTCGCACAGGTTTATAATTGGCTCAATTTGTTTTGGGTCGCCTGCTACGACTGCTTGCTGGGAGCGAACCAGTAAGGGGAATAGTTGATGTATTAAAGTTGTTCCTGCTTCATCTGCAAGAGCTAGTGCAATGCTATTGGAGTGAAGGGTGGGTAGCATATTGCGTATTGATTGCAAACTGGAACTTATAACGGGGAAAATTAAACTTAAAAAACGGTAGATAGAATCGGGTTCCGTTTCTAGTTTGAGCAATGCATCTCCGTCTCCCGTTAAAGCGCTTCCGTAGGTTTCTACCGCCTGCATGACATTATCTTTACGTCGGAGTGTTTCTTGTTGAAGGAACGAGAAAGCGCGTTGAAATAGCTGTACCTGTTGTGAATGGTAGTCGTGGTAAAAGCGGCTGTAAAAGTCTTCGTCTGGGTAGCTATCGAGTTGTGTTTGGAGTTGTTGCTGATGACTTTGTTTTGACTCCAGTTGCTGATTTAATGTTGTCAGTTGCGTTTGAATTTCAGCTACTTTTGGATTAATATTTTGCCATTGCTGCGAGAATAAGAGTTTTTGGTTTACGGATGTCTGGGATGCAGCTAATCCTTCTCTATCAAGGGGTAGCTGGAAAGGATGCGCTGTCGCCAAGGTATTTAAAACAGCAGCGTTTATGTGATTCGCCAGACGCTTAAAAACTAGTTTATCGGTAGTAAAATTAATTAAGTTAAAGGCGCGTTTGGCGATTGAGTCCGATACATGAGGTAGTTCCCGTTCTGCTCTTGATAATCCTTCTTTTATTTGTTGGTAAGCATCTATTGGGAAATCTGCATAATCTCCCAAACTTGATAGCTGCTCGCTGTCTTCTTCTAACTCCTCATGAATAGCAGCAATTTCGTTATTGAGAGATTGGATTTGGGCATCTAGTTGTGATAGCTGTTCAGCCGAAGCAGTTTGTTGGCTCTCGTTAAAACGGTCTTGCTCTATGAGTTCTTGGATTTCGTTTTCTGCTGATAATAAATCAAGTTTGGCTTGTTCCCATGTCTCCTGGTTGAATTCAGTAGCTCGCAGCCAGTCTTGTGCCTGTTGCAGTTTTGGTAGTGTTACACGCCTGATAACTCCTTGACTACCACCGTCTAAATAGAAGTGTTCGGTGGGGAATTTCTCCAAAAATCTTTGCTGGAATTTTTGAATAGCACTGTTGTTGGTGCTGGCAAATAACGTTAGATTACTCGCATCTTCTTCCCCGCGAACAATTCGGAGCGCTCTTTTTACAACTTGCTGCGCTACTAAATGCAAGAATAATTCTGTTTTCCCCGTCCCCGGTGGTCCGTGAACGGCGGTTATCGGATTCTGTTGGGCGTGTTTGAGCGCCGAAGCTTGAAATGAATCGGGTGCGTGATTCGTAAACGCTCCCCAAAACATGACTTCATGTTCTGGTGGTTTGGGCGAATTACATATGTATTCAACAACGGGATGATTATCAACCAGCCACTTACAATTAAGGAGTGTATCTTGAAGTTGCTTTAATATGTCTCGCAAGTCTTGTTTTAACTGAACGTTGTACGGGGAAAAATCGCAGCGCAGTAAATAGGGTTGTCGTCCAGTTTTGTATCTACCTTCAGGTAAGTCTACCTGGTCGATAAAGTCATGCAAACTGGGAAATTTTCGTTGCCAAGTATCTTCAAAAAATTTATTGATGCCTTCTGTGACAATCAAAGATTCGGCAACTTCTTCTTCTATTCCGTAGAGTCGCATTAAATTTACAATTACTGGTTGAAACTCGAATTCAGTCAAGTCCCAGCCAGTTTTGCGATATTTACCTCGGAAGATTTGAGAAATCTCAATGGTGAAGAGTGGCAGATATTTCAGCTTCTGTTCTTTTCCTCTTCCCTGAACTAAATATATTTGAGGGAAGGCGGCAGCTATTTGAAATTCGTTGGGTTTATCTCGGTTGACTGCGGCTTGTTGCTGCTCCTGGAATTGCTTGAAGAGTTCGCTACTTAGCAACAGTTTATTGCCGACAAGTCTAACATTATCGCTGAAAACTTTGAGAAAGCTTTCCGAGCCACGTTCGACTTCAGCAGTAGTCAGTTCTTCTAGCCTAATGTATGACAACCAGGATTGTACTATTTGGATAAGTTTTTCTGACTCTAACATGGGAACTCCTACTTAGCTCCGGAAGTGGCGTTGAATCTAAGTTAATCTTTTTTCTTGATTATTGCCAATATCCCGCAGTACTAACATAATTTTATTCTTCTTAGGAGTCGCTTGAATATTATTTCTCCCATACTTTGAGAAGTTAGGAGTGCCTACTTTAGCGTTACCACACCTGAATAGCTAAGAATTTTCGCGTCAGCAGTTAAAAAAGGACACCCATAAGCTCTGGCTGTAGCTACAATAATTTGGTCAAATGGGTCACTATGAAAACCACTTAATTGAGTTGAATCAACCACTATTGGTAGGGTCAAATTTAATAATTGTACTCCGGGATAAGCCAAAGCTGCTTCCAGCCATTCATTAACTGAGCAAGAAAAAACAAGTCGATTCTTTTCTACTAATTTAGCAACTTCCCAACAAGAAAGAATACTTACTCCTAAACCCTCTTCTTGATGTCCCTCTATATATTCCCGATGTTTTTCAGTTAATCGCTTATTACCGTCAATCCACCAAACCCAGATATGCGTATCAAGTATAATCATTGCAGAACTTCCCAATCTTCTAAACCGACTGGTTCTGTTGGGTCATCATAACGGATTACTTTTCCGCGCAGAGAATAAAGATTCGTTTCCGCTTGACTAGATGGTGCAGCGGTCTGCTGTGGAGATTGAGATTCGAGAATAATTACTTCTACAGTATCCCCTGCATGAAAAGGCAAGCCATGCAGCATCAAGGTTCCATCTTCAGTTAAAACGGCTTCTACTTTGTGAGCGTTCATCTTACTACTCCTATTTTTTAATGGGGAGGGAGAACAAGCCTTTCGCCAGTTACTTCCCGTTTTTTTATTATGACGCGAAAGGCAGTCCATAAAGGAAAAATAAGAAGGCACCACCAATTAACGGAGCGTCGTAATACTCTTTATTCCACTGCCGATTGCCGACGCGGGAAGTCAGATAATAGTAAGGAGCTATTCCCAGTTGTACCTAGAAGATAAATGAGCATAGTCATTCATCGGTGAAGTTTCTTTGTTCTAACATGAGCCAAGTAAAACTTTATATAGTTATAGTTTTTCTCAACCGGATTGTGTCAGCGCCTCCAATTGTGAAAGCAATTTTTCTATCTGCTTACGTTTTTTCTGATCTGACCAAATACGCGACTTTTTTAGTTTGGTAGTCGCAGCAGTAAAGCGCTCTTTGTAATCGTCAGATTCGGCGTTTGGGGTAGAGCTTGGGGTTTTCTTCTCGCCAATACGTTGTTTGATTTCGCTTAAAGACCAATTTTCTTTAATAGCTTGGTCTAAGAACGCAACGCGCTCTAGGGTATCTTTAATTTGAGCAATAGCTCTAGCTTTGGTGTATTCAAGGGAACCTTTTCTTAATGCCTCCAAAATGTCTTCTGGAAGGTTTAACAAGGGCAGGCGGTTGTTGGCGAATGATTCCCAGGTCATTAGACCCAAGCCGTTAAATACTTCTTCTACAATTTGTAACTCTGGTTTTTCTTGCGAAGATGCTTTGCTATTATCAGTTTCCTCTTTGACAGTAACGTTATTGTCAGAAACTTCTGGTTGGGTTTCTTCCTTGTCAATGACATTATTCTCAGCGTCTAAATTACCATTTTCTTTGACAATAACGTTATTGTCAGATTCATTTGGCTCTACTTCCTGTTCCCCAATAACGTTATTTTCATCATCGTTTTTTTCAGTTTCACCTTTTCCAATAACGTTATTGGAAGTTTTTTCTTGAGAGGATTCTGACTCAATTACATTATTGTCAGCGTCTATTTCATCAGTTTCTTTGTTGACAATAACGTTATTGTCAGATTTAGCAGCTTCTTTACGTGAGTGTTGTAAGCGACGCAGTAAGGGGGGGATTTCTTCAACCGCTCTACTTAATCTGATAGCCAGTAAATGCAAGATGCCTTCTGTTTCTTCTACGGGATTGAGGTCTTCCCGTTGCAGGTTCTCAATTAATGCTAGTTGAAAGGCTGCTTCATTGCTTAATTCGCGGATAACGACGGGTACATCCTTTAGTCCGCATTCTTTGGCAGCACGGTAGCGTCGCTCTCCTGCTACCAATTCGTATCCAGTTCTGGCTCTAGGACGCACCAATAGGGGTTGCAAGATGCCGTGTTGTTTAATGGATTCGGCTAATTCTGAGAGCGCTTTGGGGTCAAAGTAGCGGCGCGGTTGAGTTGGCGCTATATGAATTTGTTTTAATGGTACTTTCTGGGTGGAATCGGCATTATTAGCTGAAACGTTTGTGGTGTCCCAAGGTATTTCAAGTGTACTTTTAAGTGGTTGGCTGCGTTTGCGGTTCATAGTGACTCCATGCTGCTAGCAATAATTTCAAGTATGGCAATAGCTGGATGCTTTGGCTGATATACGGCTAAGGGCATTCGCTCTTCTGATGCATCAACAAAGGTAGTAGAACGAGAAATGGGAGGAAGGATTGGACCTACTCCAGCAAGTTGTTCTTGAATGGCTCCCAAGGTGCGGGTGTCCTGGGAGTTACGAGCATCGTATTTAGTAGGGACAAATCCGCCTATTTCTAAAGAACGGTTGACTCTGGTGCGGACTCTGGCGACGGTTTTAAGGAGTTCGTTGGTGCCTTCAAAGGCTTTGAAGTGGGTTTCTATAGGTACGAGGACGTGAGTCGCTGCGACAAGAGAAACGTAACTTAGCAATCCCAAACTAGGAGGGCAATCTATCAAGATGAAGTCGTATTCTTCTTGGATTGGTTCAATGGCGTATTTAAGGCGAAAGTCGCGCAAATCGGCATTGACTAACTGCATTTCCGCCGTACTAAGGGTGGTGTTAGTGGGCGCTAAGTCCATGCCGTGAATCCCTTCATATATTGGCAAGGGTTGTTCTTCTACTATGGCATCATACATGGATTTCTCCAATTCTCTGGGAACTAAGCCCATGAAAATTGTTAAGGAGCCTTGCGGGTCCATGTCTATGAGCAGGACGTTGTGTTTGCGGAGGGCTAGGTGATAGCCCAGGTTTTGGGTTAGGGTGGTTTTAGCAACACCTCCCGCTTGATTAAAAATAGCGATGATTTTGGTCATAAGTAATTGAGTTGACCTGCCCCGTTACTTTCTAAAGATAACTGGTTATGTGTCAATTATTGCTGTTAATTTATGAAGGAAGCTGTTGTTTTATTAAATAATATTTATTGTTATAGTTAGCACATTGTAGGGGGAAGTGATTCGTTCGTGGTAGAAATTTGAGTTTTTAATTCAAGCGGAAATTTAAGCGGAATTGTCATCAAACATTCTATGCCTTCTGGCTGTAAGTGCATTTCGCCACGCAAGCTAAGCGCAGTAGTTAACGCCTCATACAACAAACGAATACTACATTTTCGCTCATAATCACAACAAATATTAAACCTGAGAACTCATTACTTTACGAGTAAGGCTGACGGCAGATGATAATATTTCAGATGCTTGTCCAATTTCTTCATATGTTGTAAATTTGCCTATTCCAATTCGCAGCGCCCCTTCAATCTTTTCTTGTGATAGAGCTATCACTGTGAGGACATGAGAAGGTGTTTCTACTCCCGATGAACAAGCAGCACCTGTGGAGATGGCTAGCTTAGATCGAACTCTGGCAATAATTGCACTGTTAGGAACATCAGGAATAGAGATATGAAGATTTCCCGATAAACGATTATCGACATCACCGTTGACTACTAAACCAGGAATTTTCTCTAGCAATAAGCTTTGTAGTTTGTCTCGGAGAAGTACAGACTGGTTTTCATCTTCTTCCATTTCTAACAGTCTTAGGCGACAAGCTTCCCCCAATCCGACAATACCAGGAACATTTAGAGTACCTGACCTAAATCCTTTCTGATGTCCACCGCCAAATAAAATAGGATTTAGGTGATATTTTTTTCTTACAACTAACGCCCCGGAACCTTTTGGACCGTAGAGTTTATGTGCAGATATAGCTAAATAAGTAATTCCCCATTCTTCAAATTTTATAGGAATTTTTCCCACAGCTTGAGAAGCATCACACAGAAAAGGAATTTCATACTTTTGAGCAATTTTTCCAACTTCTTTGATGGGATAAATATTACCTATTTCGTTATTAGCTGCCATTACACAGATTAGTGATAGCCCCGATGCACAAACTTTTTCAAGATGCTCTAAGTCTAATTTACCTTTTGAATCAACACGTAAGTTTATGATTTCAGCTAATCCTTTTTTTGCCAATGCATAACAGGTGTCTAAAACTGCTTTATGTTCGACGGGTAAAACTGCAATGCGGTGCTGAGTTTTATTAGTATCTTTATGTATGCTGCCTTGAATTACTAAGTTAATACTCTCAGTCGCACCCGATGTAAAAATGACTTCTCTCGGTGTAGCTCCTATTAATTTAGCGATGTGAATAGATGCTTGAGAAACCGCTGCTTGAGCTTCTTCTCCGTAAACATGATCAATACTGCTAGCATTACCGAATGCTGTTGTCATGTAATAAAGCATTTTCTCAGCCACTCTGGTATCTACCGGAGTGGTTGCATGGTAATCCAAGTAGATTATGTCGCTTTGTTTAATCACTTTGCCTCGACGTAAATTTCTCTACCAAGTTGTCTAAATTCATCATCGAGATAATATAGTGAATTGCGGATTGCTTGGCGCAGTCTTCGAGCAGGTTCCAGACAATCGCGCTGGAAATCATCTAATGTTAACTGTAAATGTGGGTAGAGAATTTTTAGAAAACCTGATGCCGATTTGAGAATTGAATTTTGGTCACGGACTGTTGCATTTTTATCAAATTCAATATGCTGCTGTGCGTAGGACATAAAGCGATTGTCTTGGCGTAGAGAAAGCAATACCTCACCAAAGAAATCCATTTTTAGACCAACTTGATTAGCAGTCATTTCTCTTTGAAACTTAGGAATTTCCCATCCGGGAATAATACTAGCAAAACGGTCTAATAATGCAGTTTCCGCAAAAAACTTAGGTAGATTAGATATTAAATTATCTTCATTGCGGGGTCGTAATTGCTCATCTAACTCTATATTTGCGAGCATTACTAAAGAACAGTCACTAGAAATATCTGCAAAACCAGAACGATTGTAGCGACCACTAGCAAGATAATTTTTTAATGGACCAATAACTTCATCGGGGTTATCAAAGGTTAAACTTTGCACTTCATCCAGCACAACAACATCATGGCGACCTAGTAAACCCACTTCTTTAGTTCTGCCATTAATAAAAAGCTGAGAAGGTGTTACTTTACCACCACTAACCAAAGAAATTCTACTACTAATGTTTTCAAATACAAAACTTTTACCAGTACCTTTAGGAGCTAGTTCCATAATATGGTAATTTGGTTCCACTAATGGTAGCAATCTAGCCAGTATCCACTTTTTAGCTTCATGGTTATAACTAGGATGTTGCGGGTTAAAACCCATTGAGCAAAATAGTAAATTAAGCCATTCTTGTGTATTAAACTTTTCTCTACATTTTGCATAGGCTTGTAAGTCCACTTGAGAACATTGAAAAGGTTCAAAACCCATTACTTCAACCTTACCTTTAGGAAGCATCGTAAGGCTAATTTTTCCCCATATTCCCTGACGCAAAAGCCTTTTGTAGCGTTCTACAATAAGAGTGCTAATACTACAATCAGTTAAACTAAGTACTGGTATTTGTGCTGAAGGTTCGGGAATTTTGTTTCCTTTTGGGTCTAATGTGATTCGTACTTGCATCAGCGCAATCAGTTTTCTCACTTCACTCTGTGTCAAGTCAAAAATGATTTCGTTGCGGTCATCTTTGCGGGGAAATGCTTTTTTAACAAAGCTATTTACTTTTTCTAACTCAGTCGTATTTAACTCCCCCGAACCAGGCACAATTTTATCTAGCAACCATTCACCAACAAAACTTGGTACACCAATAGAACTTAATCCACTCGATGGCAATCTAGTTTTATCAATAACAAGATTACCAAAGACATCGCGGACTAAATCGTTGTTGTAAGCTACTGCTTTATAAGAATTCATCTATATTGAACCCACTAACAAACATTTGATTGATGATAATTTTAGAATTGAAGTCGAGAGTTGCGCTTCCGTTTTCAGCATTAGCGAATAGAAAGGTTAATTCACCGGATAGAAGAAATTGATTGTTTTCAGAACCAGGAAGTAATTCTGGAACTTCAGGAATTATCTGCTTAAATGTTTCTTCCTTATGCGCTGCAATTGTCTTTTCTAAAGGTTTTCCCGAAACAAAATATGGTAATTCCTTAATATACAAGAAAAGGTCTGTAAGCGGTACTGAGTTGGGATTATCAATAGTAATTTTTAGTTCTCCTGATTTTTTAGGTTCGCCTTCACCATGACAGGAGATTAGCACGGGACGGCGTTGGACGGATTTTCGTAGCACAGATACGCCGACAACTACTTCTTCTGGAAACAATCCACCGTGAGAACCGATAATTTTTTTATCTGTAGTGTAGCTTAAAGAACTAAAACTTGCGGAGTTTCTGATCACGCTGATGTCATGGGGAAGACCGTAGCGATCGCCCTCCAAAACCACAAACCGCGAATCATCCGTTTTACCAATAGCCATTCTTCCCTTGAATTCTAATTCCGGAGGACAGTGAGTTATTTTATCTAATATACCCATCATCTGACCGTGGTCGCTGGCAATAACGATTCGCAGTTGCTCGGAGTCGGGGTATTGTTGCAAACAGTAATCAATCTTTTTGGCAATGCCTTCAAGGGCGTGGGGGCGTTCGAGTTGGTAAAGACTTTTCCAGTCCTTTTGCTTGTGATATAGGCTATCAAATATATCAGTATCCCAGCAATATAAATGATGTGTCTTTTTTTTCAATGCATCATAAAGCCGATCAACTTGTCCGTCCGTATAACGTTTACCCGTCCCCATTTTCGGAAAACCTTTGCTAGCATCAGCAACCCAAGAAGAATCGCTGGGCAGAAGTTGAGCGTACAGACTCCATTTGGCGTATTCTGTTAAGGTAGGTAGAATACTAAATCGTGGCTCAATCGCAGTTTCTACAGCAAGTTTGTAATCCTTGGTAAGTAAGGAAATAAGTTCTTGATGGTCTAACCAGCCCAATCCATCGACTACAACCCACAGGACAGGAGTTGATTGACAAAGATTTTGTACTTTTTGTGCAACGTTGTAATTGAGATAGGAATGTTCAACTGAGTCCACCTTCATTACTGGGTAGTGCTTGAGTATCCACTCAACAAAACTATCTGCTAAACGGTCGCTGAATCTTTCGGAGGAGGGGGGTTGGTTAATGACCGTTTCCCAACGACGGAAGGGTAAATAGCTTTCAGTTGACCAGGTAAGCGCTTCTTGAGGACTTGCATCTATTGATAAAGGTTGCGGTTGGGGAGGTGATTGGCGATCGCCTAACTCTATTTTCTGCTGATGGCTGAGATATCCAGCAACTTTGCTTTCCCTAGCTTTGGTAATCCATTTAGGTCGATTGCTTAAGACATTATAAGTAACGTTTGCAATCCGCTCGAAGCCAGATTGTTCGGTAGGAATAAGATTATCAAGAATTTTGCCTTCACTTTGGAATAGCTGCTGCTCCCAAAATTGGTCAAACTCTGGTGTAAGAAATTCGGGAATTGGTGGGGGATATATACCGAGGTCAGTTATTTTCGGTTCAGCTATTCCCAGCCAGCGACGCAGAAGTAATATTTTATCTTCAGTTTGGTAGTATTTTGCTAAATCATGCTTTTGGAAGCGGTTCTGCCAAACTCGTTCTAAAAATCTGCATTGTTGTGGTACTTGAATCGCCAGCCAATCTGCTAAATTTTGAATTGAAGCTTCTCCGAACCATATATTTTTATCGCTGTCAGTAATATCTGCAAGTAGGTATGCTATCGGTTTATCTTGGGGATAAGAATTGAGTCGAGTAGCGAGAATTAATAATTGTTCGCCAGTCCAATATTTCGGTAAAAATTCGGGACTAAACAGCGCTTCTAAGTAATGTCGTGGGTCTTGCTTAATTTCAGCAATTTCCGAAGTTCTGTTCCTTGCCCGCAGCCAAGCCTCCGCCCAATCGCATAACTGTTTACCTTTCACCCAACAGGAGGAAGTGCTGACACCAAACAATTTAATCCACTCTACATCTGTGGTAATGGGGATATAGCCGGAGGGGATATCGTATAACTCAGTGGGATCAAGTACGATATGATGATTTTGATTTAGCTGGCTATTGCTAGTTTGTGGTAAAGGGTCAAATAAGCCTTTATGAGTATCTTTAGCCATTTCAATCCTCCGTTTCTTCTGAGAGATACTGCGCTAATCTTTCGTATAAATCTTGCCGTTGCAAACGCGGAAGCTGCCGAAATAGCACTAAAATTTGATTAGCTTTGTGTTTCTGCTGTTCTTCCATACACCGATGCTTTATATATTCTAAAGATTGAGCTTCTTGGGGATTGAGTAAACTAATATACTGTGATTTTTCTATTTGTATTTCCTTCAGAAGATTGTTTGCTGCTTCAAGTTTTTCGGTGTCATCAAACAATTGATATATACTCGCGGCTTGATTCTCTAAATCTTTTAGCCATTCCTGAGCTTCAGCTTTTTCTTGCTCAAGAATTCTAGCTTTTTCTTGCTCAATTTCTGCATACCAAGACTCAATGCGTTGTTGCAAATTTGGTGTCAAATCTCCAACAACGTTAATAACGTTTTGTAGTTTATTGAACTGAGCTTGACAAGACTGCAAAGTATTTAACTTTCCTGTCTCTACTATTTGCAGTAACTCAATTAATAATATCAGTTCTGACTTAATTGCTTCATACTGTTCTTCCGCTTCCGAATTTAAGTAGCGCGATGACTTTTTCAGTAACTTTTCCTGAAGTTTTTGAGCATCTCTAACCGTTGTTATATGCTCTAGGTTATATTCAATTTCTTGCAGTTCTGAAGTATATGTTTGAATTCTTTCTCGTAAATTATCTTCTAACTTAGAAATTCTCTCTCGAAAACGTTCTACCTCATGTATAGTTGATTGTTGGTTATTAATTGTTTCTAAAACATTGTTACAACTGCTAATATCATTACATTGTTGATAACGTGTTTCCAGATTTTGGATTTGTTCTAAATCATTCTCTAAAAACTGAATTGTAGGCTGTAATTGTTGATATTTCGAGTAATCGGCAGAATCTTTGAATACAAGCTCTAGTTTGGCATATTTGGTACTGATACCAGATAAATCTGCAAGATTATCTACTGACTTTAGGCAATTCATAATATCCGATAAACTCTGTTGATAAGCAGTTATTTTTTCTTGTATCAACTTACTTATCTGCTCAATTTCAGCAGTATATTTTTCTGGTTCATTTAAGCGATTTTTTAAAATTTCAATCTCACTAATCGCTTCTTCACAAAGATAAATAGTGTTGAACTTATTAACAGACTTGTATTTGCAGACATCTTGCATTATTTGCTTGTCTTCAGCCTGCTTTTGTCGTTGCTCTGATTGTTGTTGCAACTCTTGACGCTGCGCTTCTAAATTTTCCAGCGCCCGCTCGATATTAGTTTTGATATCAGCAAAATCTTCGACATCAGCTAGGATTTTTTGACTTGTTTGTAATTGCTCTTGCAATGGCTCACAATCTTCTAATCGTGATAGTTTTTTGTTATGTATTAAAGCAAACTTGTCACTAATAACTGTGCGTCCCTGCGCCTTGAATTCATTCAGTTTTTTCTGATATCCTTCTAAAGAAACCGCGTGTTCTGTAGTTGGTAAGCTAGTATTAATTAATTCCTGGTAAACTTGAAAAGCATCAGCTAACTTGTTTAAAGGCAAGTCACGGATTCGCTGTAATTTTTGTTGAGCGGTTGACAATTCCGAGCGAACTAATTTCTCCGCATCATCTTTATTTTGTATTTTAAGTAGTTCTTGTTTGAGTAGTTCTTGTAATGCACTTATTTTCTGTTTACTAACTTCTTCTGTAAAGCGACGCTCCTGCTTGTTAATTTCTTCAAACAAATCAACAATTTGTTCGTGAGAAGTTACTCCAGCAGAACGTTCTTCCCAAATTCCTATTTTTTGAGATAACTCATTGTAGTACTGGTCTATATTTTGTAGAATTTGCTGAATTTCAATCGCTTCAGGAGTACCATCAGCAATGTTGCGAGCAAGAGTTTCAATTTCAGCACGAGTACTAACATAATCCTGCTGAGTTGAGTAATTATTTAAGCTTTTATTGATAGTTTGAATTCGAGAAAAACATTCGTTAACTTTATTCTGCTCCCTAATTTCTGTTAGTTTCAGTTCTGCGGCTCGAATAGCATTCTCTAAAATCTTAATTAAGTCAGTTAAATGGGGAGATAAACTTGTAATAGGATTTATCTGACCGATAACTCCCTGGATTTCAACTTTGTAAGCATCACAATCTTCCTGCGTTAACAGTAACTCAGAACGTTTACCCGCTGCTTCCACAAATGTAGCGATTTTATTACTGATATTTTGTAAAGCTTGAGTTTGGCGATCGCGTTGTTGTTGTGTTGGCTGAACCGAGATGACATTAGATATAAGACTGATGGCTGGGAGACGTTGCATTAATCTGGGGTAAAGTTGTACCAAAGCTTCTAAAGCTACTTCCCCTGTGATTGCTTCTGCTTCCACAACTGGCTGCAACCAATTTTCAACTTGTTCAACCGCAGTAATTACCTGTTCTTTATTTTTTGTTACTTCAGCAACTTCACCCGAATCTGCTTCGTTGGAATCTAGAAATACTCTAACCGCTTTCAGATACTGCTGTGCTTGGTCGTAATCTACTTGTGATGCAGCAAGAGTAGGCATTTCCAGTTTTTGGCGACGAATCAGTTTAGATTTACTCTTAACAATCCAATCACTAACAAATGTTGCTGGTTTTTGCAGAATATCAGTATCAGGACTTGCCCAACTTTGAAGAGACTGAGCTTTTCTTGAAACTAATTCTCCCTTTCTAGCAGAAAGCTTCTCTTTGCCCTCTAAAGAAACTTCGTTACGATGGTAAGCTAACCAAGCTGCTAGCAAAATTGTAAAATTATATTCGCTATACCCGTAAGGTGGAGTAGATAAAACTTTCCAAATTTTGTCTAAGTTAACAGTCTTTTCTGATAATGTTCCTAAATCAGCCATTTGAGAAATTTCATCCCAAGCGGCGCGAACTTTTTCATTAGTTGGTTCTTGGACTATGTATTTCTGAGAAGTTTTTTTAAGTAAGCCCCAACTGCTAACAAAAATAGTATCAATGACTGTTGTATAAGCTTGATCGGGAAGTGTTTGAGGAGTTAAACTATCCGCAAAAAGTTGCTTAGAAACAAAACCAACAATTTTTGAACCCGTGTTGTGATTAGACCGCATCTTGTCTATTTCAGCGACAGGAGGAACAAAAGTATATAATTCTTGCAAAAGTAAACTGATTACCCGTTGAGGTTTCTTTTGTTCGCTTAACGGAATTTTATCAATACCAGAACAGTGATAAGTACAAGATTTGAATATCCTTCCAAGCTGTGTTCTTACCTGTTCTTCCCAATTTTCGAGAAGTTTTTCATAAGCTACGCCAAATAGCCGTTTTTGGGAAGATTCCTGTTCTTTCAGAGTTTTTATTCTGAGAAGTACGCGGTCTAATTTTCCAGTTTCTTCTGAAGGAATAGCAACAGCAATGCGATTTTTAATCGGCGATTTAGATAAATCATCATCTATCGTGCGGCGAAACTCTTGTAACTCTTCCTGAGTTTCTGCTAACACGTATGCAAAGATTCCCTTTTCATTTGTTGTTCTTAGAGTTTGGTCGCTGTTTAATGCTCTAATTAATGCGTTAATGCTGTATATTTTGCACTCAAATTGCCAATCTACACCGACCAATTTATTATCTTTCACAAACTGTGTAGCAATAATTGTTTCGTCTAAATAAGTCTTAATTGTCCGCTGAGAATAAAATACAACGTCATTTACTGAAGTTTCTTTGTCCTTAATTTTATCTTCAATGTCTTCTTCAATTCCCTTGGGACTAACACCTTCCCAGAAGCGATAAAGTTTAGTTGCTTCTTGATAGTAAATGATGTCTCCCCTACCTACTAAACTATCTAACGCTGACTTTAATTTAAGTTTAGGTAAACCAGTTAAACTCGCTAAAATTTCCTGATGTTCTTCTCGATCTGGTTTAGTTAGCTTTTCGCCACAAGCGTAAAATAAAAATAAGGCTTTGAGAACAGTTAATTCTTCGGTATCTTCAGAACCAGCAACTAAAGTTAAAGCTTTTTTATAAAAAGTATAAACAGATTCTTTAGAAAAATTTTCTATAAATGTATCAACTAATGTAATTGGATAAATAAAGTTGAGCTTTCCTCCTTTTTCTACAAGTTCATCTTGAATAAAATCTTTAACATAACCTTTGATAAACTGAATTGCAGTTCTATCTTGGGTAAAATCAAGATTACACAGAAGATAGGCTGTTAGTGGATGAAGGGGAAAACAACCTTGGGTAAGATGGCGATTAAATTCTTCTAAACTCCAACCTTTTTCTCTATAAATTTTAATTCGTTTTTCAAAAGCAATTCTAGATTCTCCAAGTAAAGTATTGTGCCAACGTTCGCGAAATTCTTTCCAATTAGAATTACTTTCTTTTTGAATCAATAAGTGATATAATACCAACTCTAAACTAGAAGCTGGATTATCATAAGTTTTGTCTTTAGGTGCAAGACGAGTTGCTATTTTCTCATAGCTTTGCATTGCATTAGCAGAAATTCCAATCGCCCTAGAAGGATGGAATTGTGTAAAACTTAAAAGAGCTATTTTACCTTTGTTATTCTCGCAGATATTAGTGATATTTTGTAGTGCAGTTCCACCTGCACCAACTTGGTCAGATGCCCAATCTTGCAAATAATAGTTTAATTCATCAAATAAAATTAAAATCCCTGAAAATATTGCATTTTCTCCCATACAATATCTTTTTATAACATCTTGGAGAATAGCTTCAATATCCACATTAGCGGAAAAATCGGGAGTGAATCCCGTAATGTAATAAGCAAGATTCTTAACAGTGGAGATAGCACCAGGGTTATTTTCTTTAAGTAGACGAATAATACTATTAAGGTCGCCATCTGGGTAATTAATGCTTTTAAGATATTCCTCTGCTTTGACTATATTTTCTTCATCTAAGCCTTCTAAATATCGCAGTGGTTCACTGCACGTATTTTGTGCTAAAGAATCTGTAATACCTTCTGCTTCCAAACCTTTAACAAGTACCTGAAGAAACTGTTTTTTAATATCGCCGCCTCTATCTCCACTCAAACAAATTACCAAATGTTTGTGGCGTTGGCTTTGTTTAAAAAGCTTTAATCCCTCTGCGACTCCTTTATTTTTATTAGCACTCGCCACTTCCACTTGATGCAAAATTCCTTGCACTTCAGTACTGTCGAAAGACTTTTTGAAAAAATTAGCGATCGCCACTGCAAAATGAGACTTACCTTTACCATAATCCTGTATCATTAAGTGGATATTTGGCTCCGAAGAACTATGGTAGCTACGTCGCAATGCATCCAAAATGCCAACAGTTGATAACTCAGGCTTTCTTGAATCGTAATTAAAGATGAATTCTTCACATAAAGCCAAATTCATCTCGGAATTATCCATCATGCCAAAGTTAACGGAACTGGCGATACTTCCCTTTTCATTGATTTCGACAAGTTGGCTGAGGAGCATAATGTTTTAATTAAATAAGCGATTTAAAATTCAGAATTTTATGAGATGTAAATTATCCTGACGAAATACGCTTAATTCGCTCTTCAGACCAGTTTTTTGGTGCTAGCTGATGTGGAAGCACTATCCACAAAAGTTTTTCTAGCTTGCGAGCTTTTTCTAGATTGTTCCAGAATAAAGTGATTTTACTACCAGAATGAACTTGTAAGTAAGTAATTAAACAGTCCAAATTTTCCAGTAAAATAACCTTTTCGTTCACGCCAAAACACATTGACTTAATGGCTTGTAGTTCCCGATCTAAGTCATGGTGAAGAGCGAGAAAGTATTCGCCCTGATTAATCCGTTGTAACAAATTTTCTCGGTAATTGGTTCTTTTGGCATTATTGTATACAGCAGTACGTACAAGTTCATTTTCATCAGGGTTGTCCCAAAGTAGCAGATGAATCTTATCATCAGGTCTAGCATCTCGAAGCTGAATATTAGCGTCAGGAAAAGTTTGCTCAGGCTTCGTTGTCATATGCTTTCTCCAACAGTGCAAGCGGATTGTCCCAACGGGGGATAACTTGAAACGGAGGTACTGTCCGCCGCTGTTCTATAATCCCGTATGCTTCTAAAGCATTTAATTGTTCCTGTAGCGCTTCTGCTTTCACTCCCAACACGGGAGCAAGTCCCATTGTTTCGTTTAAGATAGATTCGGTAAGAACTGACCCTTCGTCTTTAAAGTCGCGTTCCCACAACTTTGCAAGGAAATATCCCACCAGGTAAGCATTGGGCAAGCTAGGATATCCAGCAATGTATTTATCTTCTTCTACAGTGAGAAATTTACAAGATGCAAGAGCATGAGATTCCGTGTATGCTCGCAAAATAAATTTGATTCTACTAGCAATAATTTTACTTTCTTCTTCAAATACTAATTCAGTGTGATGTATAAATTCTTCGGCAGTAAATTGTTTATACCGTGGCAAAAATACGTAAACAAAGTAAGACCAAACGCCGCAATCAGCAGGACTTTCCGGTAATTTTTGTATCCCTTTATCTCCAAAACTAAGATAAAAGTGTATCAGCCAATCTGTAATATTAGACTCCAAATCAGTGTCTAATCTCCAGATGATTTCCCCTTCTGGACTTAGACGATTGTTCTGTACTAAACCTGCACGGATTGCCCAACTTTTTATCCGTCCTATTTTTGCATTGCCTAAACTTGTTCTTACTATTAAATTCTCTACAGTATCTTTTAAGCCCTTTTCTTCAGTAGCAGCTTGAAGAATTCTTCTAATTTCTTCTTTTTTTAGAGGAAAATTGCCATTAAAATGTAATTGTAAATTAGCCATAAACTGATCTCTCCTTAATAATTAATTAGTTAATCATGCAGTCTGATATAACCAGCCTGTCATAAACCCCTGTGTAGCAGCTAAAGATAATAGAGGAAGAACTGTATTTCTGTAGGCAGAATTAAGAATTTTAAAATCGAGCAAGTTATTTTTATCTGATATTTTTAAATCAGTTAAATATGATTCAATATATTTATTCCATTGTCTTTCAGAAAGATGCTCAGAAGAAATAGTCAAACCAATATGCTGAAGCTCAACAAATTTAATAAAATACTTATCTACTGATGGAATATTATTCGATTTGCTAGAATTAACTGACGGAATTGTCGGAATTAAATTCCAAAGTTGGTCGTGAGCAACAAAAGACCAAGGCAAATAATGATCAAGAGATAAATTATCTGTAGTTAAAACTAAGTTAGAGTAAATACAGTTAACCTCAGTATGTTCTAAAACAAGCTTCCAGAATTTTGTTTGATTGGTTAGTGATTCTCTTTCTTGTGGGGGAAATAGTTTATTCGCAACAGCAGGGACACTTGGATTACATTTTTGCATATAATAAAGCCATTCCCAAGATACCCATCCTCTAACAATTGAATAGTTTTCCGCAATATATTCTACCCAATCTTGATGTAAAATAATTGCTGTACAATCGTTTAATTTCTGAGAATCAAAACAATAAATAGGCTTTGTTGCTTCAAATTTATCATGGGCGAGATTTATAATACTCTGGTTAACTTTAGCATCTAATAATCCTTTAGTTTCTTGGCTGAAAAATGAACGAATGAGACGAAAAGGAACATATTTACTGAGAAAAGTCACAATATCATTAATATTTTGAGCTTTAATTGTTTTTCGTAAGAGTTTTTTATCGGAATCACGAAATTTTAAGATTGGCTCAGTTATCTCTAAGTCAAGAGAATCTAATTTATATGCAATTTTATCTAGTGTTCCAAAAGACAGTTTAAAGTAATTATGAGGATACCAAGCATTTGCCAGCATCTCTACAATAATTTCTTCAAAACTAATAGGCGATAAAGTATCAAATTTTCTTCTTTTAAGAATGTCTAACAGTGACAAAAAAAACAAATATTTATAAGAATTAGTAGTGTTATTAAAAATTTGAGATAATACCGAAACATTAACCCGTTCTGACTGCGGTAGCTTTTGAATTAAAGTTCCTTGGGAAGTATTTGTTAAATTACCTAAATATGCTTGCACAAAATCTGTAGCAGCAGATGTATTGATGTGCTGTAAGGTTTGAACAATCTCCACCACTGTTTCAGCTGTGGGATCTGTGTGTTCGTGAAACCAACGAAAAACAATCGGACGCTCAACACCCAATTCCTTAGCCAGTAAACTTTGGCTGATGTTGTGAAACTCTAATACTTGTCTCAATGCTTGACCTGCTTTTCCCATAGTTTCAATTATCACAGAGCAGGTAGCATTTTAACATCTTTATTAATTTATATGTTAACCTTCCTTAATGACATTGTTATCATATATGATAACAAAAATATTTTTGATAGGAAGTAAATAACAAAATAATGCGGCAACCATTCCATTGCATAGTTTGTGGTAAAAAGGTGGAACCCGGTTTAGCTCATCCAGCCTGTAGTCGTACTTGCGGTGATGCAAAATGTCAGGCTATTTATTACAAACAGTGTTATACCCAAATTGATCGATATCGTCAAAGAAATCGAATTAAACAACTACAGTTACAGGGCGTTGACATGGTGACTTGTGCTGTATGCAATCAGCAATTTGAGATGATTCATTACAATCATTTAAAAACTCACGGCTTGACTGTCAAAGAATACAAAAAACTCTATCCTGATTTGCCTACTCTAAATTCTCGAATGAAGCAGACAAGAGCGCAAGGAGCATTAACGCAGTCGCATTATTTAAACTATGTAGGAAAAGAGCCAGATAAAGAATTATATGAGTTTTTAACAGGGTCTTTACTTGGAGATGGCTCTCTTGAAAAAAACTCGAAAAAACTTAATGCACGCTACACTGAAGGTGCTGGTAATCAAAAATACTTAGAATGGAAGCATAAATTTCTGAGCCAATATTTTTCCTGTTCTTTTAATGAATACTTATCTTTACCTCATCCAAAAACAGGTAAACGATATCAAGGCTGGTCGCTAAAAACTACAGTTCATCCTATTTTGACTAAGCTTCATTCGCAGTGGTACGACTGTAAAAAGATTATTCCTAAAAACTTAATATCAGTATATTTAACTGAATTTGCTTTGATAACTTGGTTTTGTGATGATGGATGTTCTACTCAAAGAATCACATTATATACTTTGGGTTTTTCTAAAGATGAAGTAAAATTTTTAGCTGCTTTGCTCAAAAATCGTTTTAATCTTCAAGGTAGTATTATTAAAAATAAAAATAATCAGTACTATATTACTCTCAATGCTGCTTCAAGAAGAAACTTTAGAAAAATTGCTTCTAAATTTCAAATTCCTGGAATGGAATACAAACTTAATTTTTAAGCATACAGTTTTCTCTAATTTATACCTAAAGATAAATGGTGAGAATACAGTTAATAAGCAAATATACGATTACTCAAAATTGGTGAGGGTAATAGTATCCGTGGAATCAAAATTTCTGAAAAATTTTTCAAGCGGTTTAAATTGCATATTTTTGCCAGTTAATTTTATCTGTTGGGTATTGTCTGGCGTACAATCATTCCTTGTCTGGTATACAATCATTCCTTATCTGGCGTACAATCGTTCCTTGTCTGGTATACAATCATTCCTTGTCTGGCGTACAATCGTTCCTTGTCTGGTATACAATCGTTCCTTGTCTGGTCTTGGTTAACCACTCCTATCCGGCTCGAAGATTACCTCTTTAATAAATCGCGTTAGCTTACGCTACACTACGTGTACGGCTTGCCGTGCGCTCCGACATACGCGCAAAATTTCCTCAACTACGCCATCAATTTGAGCTTCACTTTGATTTTCAAACCACACCAAAGAGTGGGTTTCTTGACCATCCGGGCGCGTCACTGTGATTTTACGTGCCTCAAATCCTTCTTCAGTCCTTGTTTGAGCATCTTTTTGCAAAACTTCAATATTTTTGAAGCGTCGAGCAATATCGGAAAGTTTTATTTCAAAATTTGTTACATCTTCATCCGTCCATGACTCAGCAGGTTTATCAGCAATAATCATCACCAGTGCTTCTAACCATTCGGAATCTGTCGCAGTTTTATCCGTCGCCGCCATAACGAAACTCTTGAGACGACGTTCTAAAACTTGACCGCTCAAATAACTAGCCCTTACCCGCAAATCTTCCCGGAGTTTTTCTTCACTGCTGCGTACAGCAAAAGCATTGTAAAGAAGAGATTGACATTCTGCGAGCAAGCGGTCATAAGCAGTTTGAATCTCGTGTAACGCTGAAACGAGCTTTTTTCGCAGGGTTTTTGCTATGGTGCTATCGTCCTCTTCCACTGTACGAGAAGCCGATGGAGGTGCTTCTGCATTCGCAACAATAGGAGATAATCCGCAGGCTTTGGGTAAAGAAGTAAACAGCAATTCGTCGGGTTCCTGCTCCTGCTGTAAGGTTTTCAACACAGAAGAAGCTTCACTACCCAAACGATCAGTTTTTAAAGTGTAATTGGGTAGTTTTTTGACAAATTGAAATAACGGCTTCACTACCATTAGTAGAGTAGAGTTTCGCAACAATAATGGAGCAATAGCATTTTTTTTGCGTAAAATTGATTCGAGTTCTTTAAAGACTTGAGAACGTAAACCTACTACTTCAAAATATTTAACTGCAAATCGGGAAGGGTCTTTTAATAATAATTCAAAATGTTCGCCGCCCAAAACTGGTATAAAAGTACCATCTTTGTAAACGCCTATATCATCAATGTGGTATAAAATTACTGCTGCGAACAGCACCGGAATTACTCCACTTTTAACACCAAATGGAGGCGCTTCTAGAAGTTGATACAGTTTATCTAAACTTTGTGGTTTCTCTTTAGCTTGCAAACAAAAATCATCGATTGCCTGCCAAACTGACGCTACACCCGAACTTTCTATTGCTGGATAAAATCCCCACTCTTCATTTTCTGATCTGTGAATACCAGACTCACTCAGTACCGAATAATACATACTGACTTCGGGACCATATCCCTGCAAGCCCAGTTTTTCTTCAGAAAGATGTTCCAGCATCGCTTCGAGAAGTTCTCGTCTTGCTTTAGCACCTTGGCTAGTTAATTCCCGCCGGTTAATTAGCTCATTCCAAAGTATTAAACTTTTGTTGTAAACTTCATCGCAGACATCCGACAGTTTGGCATTAAAATTTGTAATGTGGCTGATAGTTTCTTGTTTGCCCCAAACCCAGCAAGGATTTTGATTTTCCTTGACATCAAAAGCTTGTCCAAGAGTTTCATCAAATAATTGTTCGGCTTGCACCAGACGATAGCGTACTTCCTGCCTTGCTACACCATCATTCTGTAATTCGGGGGCTAAGGTTTGAATTTTCTTTAAAGCAGCAAATTCCCGCGCCCGAATTCGTAATATATCTAACTTAGCAGCAGATAACAAAATTAATGGTTTGCCATCAGCCGTATATGGCGGTACATTTTTAGGTTGCGCTTCATCTACCCAATAACCGACTAAACCATCGCAATCGCTCTTAGAACAATTTATTTTTGTTAAATCCTCTAAACCATCAAGATAGCGCCGTTCAAAATAACGTGTTGTACCCGTTTTGTAGCTATGACGCTGGGCAACAATTGGGGTAAGGGGACGGATGCTTGAAACAAGATTTAGTAACGGCGATAGCGAAGCGCTGCTGCAAGCAGATCGCTCTTGCTCTATGTAATTTGCTAGTTCAATATCAACGTTAAAATCGGAACCTTGCCAAATTCGTAATTCATCTAATTGCCTACGGTAAGTAATTATACCTTTTTGTAGTAAATCATCGATTACCATACCCCAATGACTTTTGGTATTATCCGACGGAATATTACATAAAGAAAGCGTTACCAAAGTCCGGGTTGCCCGCATCGCACCTGTGGTAGTCACAAGGTTCAAAATTCCAATAACCTTCAAAACTCGCAGACTATCAAGCTCTAAATGTTTGGCATCAGTAATCAAATGTTGAATTTCTACCCAGCGCTGAAGATTTGGTCGAGAAGCCAAACCATAACCAACTGCTTCGATAAAATAATCATAGATTCTATCTAACTTCAAAGTTGGTAAAACATCCACCCCAACTGTAGCTTCGGCAAGAAAATTTTTAAAAGAATAGGGTTCGGTAGAAGTTAAGAAAGTAAATAGCGAACGGTCATTTTGGGCATAACGAGTGCATAACATTGGTAACACTAACGCCGTGATGGGATGTAACGGATAACTATCTTTTAGTACTGTCAGTGTATAATCATTTCTAATCCCTTCCGGTAAACTCTCAAACCATTCTGTCGCTTGGTTATGAATACCGCATTCGAGCTTGTCTGCGGCTTCACGGTCAATTACTTGACCGATTAACCGCATCATTTGTGCGGGAGAATCTTGAAACGGAATATCTTCAAATCTGCCTTGAATTTTTGCCCATTCGTTACGTTGTACGGAAGCTAATCTTTCACCATAATCAGCAAAGCTAGCGTGTAAGATACCTACGATATAAACTTGATAATTTTTCTTTTTGGGCAGTTCAGCTAGTTGCTGTAGTAAATATAAATCTTCAGCACCTTGGTTGTGGACAGCAAATTCTAAGTTCTTTCCTAATTCATCAATAATTAATAAAATACTTGTCGAAGCAGCTTCAGCAATTTCTTTAACTAACTTAGGAATTTCTCTACTATCTACTGTCTCTCCACTTGCAACCTGCGCGTCTAAGTCTGCTAATTTCTGCGCTATTTCTAATTTATTAAACTTTCGAGGCGACCAAAAATCTTCTGCTCCTCGAAACAGCGCCCGTACAATTGTATTACTTAACGGTTCTCGTCCTGCTGTGGCGACGGCTCGAAATAATCCTAATGACGGTATATTTTCTTGAAAAGCTAAATATACGTTCGCTTCAGCACTAAATGTCTGTGCAGCAATATTATCAGCCATTTTACGCATATCGCTGTTTTCTGGAGCGCACAGCGATGTTAAAAAAAGAGCGAACGCGGATTTGCCAGTACCATATACGCTAGTTAAAGTCCATGCACGGTGGTCAGAAACACCAGTTAATCCAGATAAAATGCGTCTTGCGGCATCTACTGACCTTTCAGTAAGAATATATCCTTTTAAGGCATCAATTTTGTCTAAATCTCGTTCAATGTTGATGGAACGAAAGTAGCGGCGAACTATTCCAAAATATTCAGATAAAGCTTTATTCATCAAGAGTCCCCATCAACCCACGAGCTTTGTAGTACTTGTTTAAGATATCAAGAGATGCTTCAGATGGCTCCTCAGTATAAAAAAATTGAACCAAGCCAGCAGAATCGGAAAGTAAAATTGAATTGCGATTCCTTGCAACTTGTTCGATAGCATCACATACAGCAGTTTCCGAAAGTTTGAAAACCATTCCAGGACTGCCAATATCATAAACAAGACGCGAAACTGAAATAGTTCTTTGTTCCCGCCCAACCAAAGCAGCATATTCCAAACAAGCTGCAACAATAATTTCTGCTGGTAAGTTATTTTTGGCACCAATGCGGAAAGTATAGTGTCTGGAATCACCTGCTGTATGCATAATTCCCAATTCAGCAAAGGGACAGTTTAAACTGTCCTCACTCACACCTCCTTTTGGTACGGCTTGTTCTACATACATTCGCAAAATGCAGTTAACATCTTTTTTTACAGATGAGTCAACAATACGAGGTGCAATAGTATCTCTGTAGTCATACACAGCATTTAACAACTCTTGCTGGGAAAACTCTGTTTGTCGAAAAAGGTTGAAAGTAAAATACCAAGCAGTCGCATTACAAGTTGGCTTGAGCAAGTTCCAATGTAGAAGCCATAGCGTTGCAGGGTCTTCCAGAAATGGGTCCCAACCATCGTTCCCTAACAAACTCGACCCAAATTCAGAAGGACTATCCTCAAACAATACTTTAAATGCATTACACCAGTAGCGAATCGAACCCACCATGTTCTTCCCTACACCTAGCCGCACGGGTGCATCTTCGCGCACAAATATTTCTGGATTTTCTTCCACAGCATCAAAACCCTTTTTGATCCAAGACCAACGGGGATGAAATGTTTCATGGCGGGCAAATACAGGCTTGACGTTTACAACTTCCGTATTTATACCATTCTTACTTGGGCTGATAAGATTCCCCATAAATTTATGTTTTATTAGTTAACAAATCGTAGAGCAATTATTGATTAAAATCCTAATTATTACGGGAAAATTGTGATTTCCACAAAATATAACAGCAATGAAGGCTGACAGCACTTCTTTATCAATGAGCGCAATGGCTTCGAGCAATAACAACTTTAACATAGTTAATAACATCCGCAATACTACGGAATCAGGTCTATCTCCGAAACTTGAATTGGCTGATATTGCTCAAGCTTGCAAACGCTCTCCAATAGGCAAGCTGCTACCTGATGCTTTTTACATTCATATTTCAGCACTGCATAGCCTTGAAGAATTGCTACAACAATACGAAAGTCACGCTAGAAGTGCCGTTTCCAAAATAAATAATGTAACAATCGTAAAATTTAACATCAGCAAACCAAAGATATCTTACCTGTTCTATCCTGACTTTGAAACTGACCCCCATCCAGCATTAAAAGCAAGTATCCAAGTTGACTTAAAAACCCTAGAAGTCTCCTACCGAGAATATAACACCTCGAATAATCCTCCCATCCTCCACCGCAAAGAAACTTTTGTTACACCCGATTATCCACTTTATCAACAGTTCGCCACGCTCACTCGCGCTCAAGAAGCTTTGGGTTTACTAGATAATTCCAGAAGTATCGGAACCCGTCGGGGATGGGAAAAACGTTTACAAGCTCATGCCGTGCAATTGCAAGGGCATAACATAGTTCCGCGCCAAATAGCTACCATTAACGGCAAATCTTTATCCCCTCAAATAAACCGTCACAAAGCAGCAATTGTTCGTAATGACTTTTCCCGTCCTGTACGCGCAGCTTTAGAAGCAGGCTTATTTACACCAGGTACAACTTTTTTTGACTATGGTTGCGGACATGGCGGTGATGTCATGCGAATTGCACAACAAGGATGTACCAGTCGTGGATGGGACCCGTTCTATGCACCGGATACTCGGCGCGAGCCTGCTGATATTGTTAATCTGGGCTATATAATTAACGTTATCGAAAACCCCGCCGAACGCCGAGAAGCATTAGTAAGTGCTTGGGAACTAACTCGAAAAGTTTTACTTGTTGCTGCTCAAGTAACATTAGCCGATACCAATAAAGGTACAATCGCCTACGGTGATGGTGTAGTTACAACCCGCAACACATTTCAGAAATATTACGAACAAGAAGAGTTAAAAATTTACATTGACCAAGTTCTTGGTGTAGATGCCATTCCTGTAGGCTTGGGTATTTACTTTATTTTTCGAGATGAAGCCGAAGCGCAATTATTTCGAGCTTCTCGCTTCCGTTCTCGCGCCACTACCCCCAGAATCAAGGTTCAAGTTAAGCGGTTTGAAGACTATCAGGAATTACTTGCACCCCTAATGTCTTTTGTTACCGAACGGGGACGATTGCCAAGTAAAGATGAATTACCCCAAGAAGAAAAAATATGCGTAGAATTCGGAACGTTAAAACGTGCCTATAACTTAGTTTTACAAGCCACAGACCCGGAAGAATGGGAAGCAATAGCACAAAAGCGCCGTCAAGATTTGATGGTTTATTTTGCCCTTTGCCAATTTAGCCGCCGTCCTAAACTTGCTCAACTAGCACCCCAAGTTCAAGAGGATATAAAAGCTTTATTTGGCACTTACAAACAAGCTTGGATTCAAGCTGACGAAATGTTACATAGTTTGGGCGATTTAGAAAATATATACGAACGCTGCCAAAATAGCCCGGTGGGTAAAAAGCTACCAAAATCTTTGTTAATTCATGTCTCGGCGTTACAAAACCTCGACCCATTGCTAAGGCTTTACGAAGGTTGTGCTAGCCGCACAATTGGCAGGATGGAACAAGCGAATGTCATTAAAATTCATACTAAAAAACCAAAAATATCTTATTTATTTTACTCCGACTTTGATAATGACCCCCATCCCGCGCTACACACAACTATGGCGATTGACTTACGGAATTTACACGTTACCTATCAAGATTTTGATATTAATGACCCCCCAATCCTACATAACAAAGATGCTTTAGTGACCCCAGATTATCCACTTTATGAAAAATTTGCCAAACTAACTCGCCAAGAAGAAGACTGGGGATTATTAGATGATTGGCGCAGTATCAGCCATCTTTCTGACTGGCTTAGATATTTGGCAGACCATTGCGCGACACTCAAAGGACATAAGTTGTATTGGCGCAAAGATGCTGACCCTTACAAACTTAAGGCACTACGTGCTGCGGTCAAGACTCGTCAAGCTAAAAGGCATGATACTGACAATCTTCTGCATTCCAAAAATTAGCTAAAACCCATAATTTACTATGAAAAATGCTTCCTTTAAATTTGACCCAACAACAACACCTTGGGAATTTGGATATTGGACTAAAGGATGGAACGAGCCAGATTATGGAAAGCATCAGCATTGGGAAGGGTCGGCAGACTTGGAACCTTGGAGCATTAATAGAGCTTTAGACCGAGCAATAGAACTTGGTTTTTTGGATGCATCCGATAGAGAAATGGTTCGTTTGGCTTGCTTAAATGAAGGCGAGTACTTCTTTGGTTCTGATGAAACTTCTGGTTGGATGATTGGAGCAAATGATTTTTTCAATGGTTTACCTAGATACCAAAACGAACCAATTTGGATGATTATTCAATTAACTTTTGAAACAGAAGTTTTTTTCCCTATTCTTAACAGGTATGACTTTTGGGAACTGAAAGAAGAAAATAGAATTATCAAAAGTAAACTAACATTGCCAGAAACTTTAAATATTGTTTTACCTTCAGGAGAAGAAAATCCAAAATATCTAGATGTATTCTTGAAATGCCTGTACGCAGTATCGGGAGAAACTTCTTATACTTGCTTATCAAAATTAAACCAATGGGTACAAATTTGTAGGAAAGATATCGATAACGATAACTTTGATGAGGAAGATTTAGATGAAAAAGATTTTGAGGAGGAAATGCCTTATGGCTAAGAATAATAAGATTGCGATAAACTTCCGATTTCAAGAAGTTACTTACGATTTTTTAGACAAAGGAATCCTGCACGTCAATCAATTGCTGTTGACGTTAAATAAACTGAGCAACGTAAATTTACAAATTAACTAGAAAATTCACTCAACCACCCATAAAAGCTTGGTATCATTTGCTCCAATTTACGTAACTCACTTTCAGCAACTTCCTCCAACAGCAGCACCGCGCACCAACGCCGCTCGCAAGTCCAACGGCAT
Source organism: Plectonema cf. radiosum LEGE 06105 (assembly GCF_015207665.1). Lineage (GTDB taxonomy): Bacteria > Cyanobacteriota > Cyanobacteriia > Cyanobacteriales > Nostocaceae > Rivularia > Rivularia radiosa_A. Next base: position 1,585 of record NZ_JADEWL010000017.1, on the reverse strand, counting down.
ATAGTGGCTTTTACCGCTTCCACACCCCCGACAATCGCTTCTCGAAGCATAGTCAGGCTGGTTTGAATTGGAGTGCTGTCCCCATCATTGGGTTCCAAATCCTCACCGACTTCATATATAGGAGAGGAATTATCGCTTTTATCAAAATTCACCCCATTATTTGCGGTAGTATCCACCCCTCCCAATGGGGAATTCCCTATACCATTAGGGGGGGGGGTGGATACCGGGTCAGGAGGAGGCGCAACCCCGTACTGGGCTTCTATTCCAGCCTGATATCGCCGCTGGGATTCCGCATCTTGACGCGCTCGTTCTTCTTTCTGTTTACGTTTGTTTTCCCGATGCTCAATTACCGAGAGCGCAAACTCCAATTTCCCAGCATCTAAAAAGTGATATTTAACTTGTTTACCCCTTGGACCAATTTTTTTATTAACCAGCTTTAATCCCAACTGTCTAACCAGCAAATCCAACAACCATATTGGTTCGCAATTTTCTGGAACGGTAAACCCAAGGATGTCATTTATATGTTGCCCAATTTGTTCGGCAAGTTTGGTCATCCGTAATAATTCTGGGTCTTTGGCAGTAATTCTTTCTCCATTTATTAAACGTTTGAGAATTTTATCTAGCCCCAGGAAGAACCGAGCCTGCCATTTTGCAGAATAATTACCCCAATCCATACACAACGGGTAATAATCGCGTTCGGCACGGTCTTTGTCAGTCACAATTAAAGGTGGTGCCGGGTGTTGTCTTCCCGTTACTTCATCAGTAATTACACCATCTGTTTCTGCTAAAATTGCCTCCAAATTAATGATTGACTTGATTAACGTGCCTTTATCATCTTTTGCTACCAACTCCTCAGTGATTTCCATGCCGTAAGCATCTTTGATGCGGAATTTCTCGCACTCCAACATTTCTTCGGGGCTGAGGTAATCCTTGCTTCTGTAGCTGCGGTATTCCTTAACAGAAATGTCCCTGGCTTTGACGACACCCGTGTTATATGCAACATTTAACGCAGCTGCGGCATCTTTTAGGCGTTCTGCGGTTTCTTTATCATCCTCCGCCCCCATTGGGATAATTTGATTGCCCATTTCCGTCAACAACTCGCGTAAATCAGTCCGCAGGTTGTTCATCGATTGGTTGCGCTTGGCTTCTATTTGACAATACGCATCCAACGCCCAATCTTTTTCAGCACCACGCTTACCCGTTTCCCGGTCAATTCGGATCAAAAACGCGGTCAATTCATTGGTTTGCAGCAACCGCTCTTTGATTTTATTAGCATTAGTATCTTTGTACCCAAAAGGAGGTCTGGGAGCGACCCAAACATGAAAGGGAACTTTGGGACGATAACGGTAAAGTTGTTGGGCGCATTCGGTAGCAGTTTGAGAAGTCCCGTGAAATGCCCCGTAAACGGCATCAAAATGATAATTAGGAATGTCAACCCCCGTACCCAGGCTAGGAGACGCTAAAAGGGCATCTACGTCCTTTACAGCGTTAGTTATGTCCTTGATGAAGGCAACATTTTCTTTACTCCCAGAATTATCCGAGTGAATTGACCAGATACGTAGAGGAGTGGGGGAGGTTTTGGGGC
>NZ_JADEWL010000161.1 GCF_015207665.1 Plectonema cf. radiosum LEGE 06105 | reverse complement strand
ATTAATAACTGTTCTTTATTACCAATTACCCATTACCCATTACCCATTACCCATTACCAATTACCCATTACCCATTACCCATTACCAATTACCCATTACCAATTCTCTTTTTAATTAAGTTCAATGGCTACCAAACTATTTTCTGGTAAATAATTACGAAAGCGTCCTTGATCGGAGAGTACTACAACAAGTCTAATCGGGGATTCTGGGGGTTGCTGCAAATCTGTCCACGGTATTGCTACTTCTAAAGAAGTGTTTAAAGCTGTTTTTGCATGACTTTGACGAGGATACCATTGGGAGTATTCACCAGCTTGCTGAAATTGAATTGCATGAGTTAACAAATCAATTTCTAAGTGGTGATGAAATAAATAATTAACTGGTGCAGCATCCGGTACATCTGCTAAAGGTAAAGGGCTGTTATGCATGACTTTGTAAGGATAAAACCACAACAGGTTTAATTGGGGTGGTAAATCTTTTCCTGGCTGTACTCCGCTTTTGAAATCAATGCGTAAGTAAAAATTCGATTGGTCTAATCCATACCACAATCGTTGAATTACACTGCTACTGTGCATGGTTCCCCTTGCACCACCAATTTCTAAACGTCCGGCTTTTTCCCAACCTTGTTCGTCACCGCTACCGTTAATTTCTGGGTGAATAAATCCGGTGTTGCGGTGATCTGCTCGTGCTTCGTGAATTTCTAAGGGTTGATTTAAATAAGTTGGTATGGGTTCGTTTAAAGCTTGGTAAATTCCCCGCAGATGTAACCGAAATAACTGGTCAAAAATGGCATCTTGATTTGATGAATGTCCTTCCCCAAACCACCAAAACCAGTCGGAACCTTCTGCTGCGTATAAAGCTGACCAAGCTGCGGGATTGTTTTCTTCTGTGGCTTCGGGATGATTGGCTAATGTAAGTCTTGCATGAGTTAAGTAATCCCAAGCTCGATTTTTTACTGGGTCTCCTATCCAAGTAGTAAAACTACCGTCTACCCAAGAACCGCTGTGCAATTGTTCTCCCTTGATGGTGGCTGTGGGAGGAAACTGTTCTAAAAATTCGGAAACTGTGACTAATTTTAATTGCGGTTCGTTGCTCAAGCCTTCATATAAAGCTTCTAAAAATGGTTTACCATCTTGTTCGTAAAATTCCCAACAGTTTTCACCATCCAAAGCGATAGTAACTAACCAAGGTTGTTCACTTTGATTATTTTGCTGCATTTGAGCAATACAATTCAATCTTGCGATTAAATCTTGTGCTGCATTCTCAGGCGACATTCCGCTGTAGGTAAAGCCAATTAAATCGGATAATGCATGGTCGCGGAAAACAATCGATACATCACCTTTCTCCGTTTCCAAGCGGTAAGGACGGTAAAGTAAATCCGGTTGCAGCATATTTCCCCATTGATCGCGGTGGAAGAATTCTCGTAAACTCCAACCTAATACCGCTTCATCTGAGCATATCCAATTAAATCCCTGTTCTACAATATACGGCAATATAGCCGGACTTATTGATTGCTCAGAAGGCCATAATCCACGGGGTTCTTGTTGAAATCTATCTTTATATAATTCCCAAGCCTTATTTAGATGACGGGGAATATCTTCTGCCCATGTAAAACGATTTCGCGGCAAAGTCATATTCGGCACCGCCACCCGACCAGCATCAGTATCCGCAAGTAAAGGTAAAATTGGGTGAGTATAAGGCGTAGTCATCACCTCCAACTGTCCAGTTTCCTGCATCTGGCGGTGTTGTGGTATAATACGACCTAAAATTTCTCGCTGCTTTGAGTAAATCCGTTGGCGATCGCCTAAATTAAAATTGCGTCCTTGTTTTAACCAACCAGCAATATCGCGATCGTCCCAAAACAAGGGGTCAATCCACGCTAGATTATGCCAAGCTAATAAATCACTATAATCTTGTAAATCCCAATGAGCCAAACACCAGGTTTCTCCTTTCTCTTGACGCTGCTGGTAAAGTTCTCTGTAGCGGGGATGGGGTTTAATTAAAGTATCGTAATTAGCGTCAAAAAAATGTTCGAGAATAAATTCTAATTGTCCCTGAGTTAGTTGTTCTGTAGGAGTCAAAGCAACTTCTAAATAAGGATCAAAAGCAGTACCGGCAACATAATCTTCAATCTGCAATATCAGTGACGGTACCAAATTCACAGTTTGATGCAACTTGGGATACCGTTCCAACATCAACACCAAATCTAAATAATCCTTAGTACCATGCAACCGCACCCAAGGTAAACGGTATCTTTCAGTACGGGAATGGGAAGAGGCATTTCCTTCAGGAGACTTGTACAGCGGTTGATGTTGATGCCAAATAAAAGCGACGTGTAAAGGGTGAGACATAAGCTTTAGAGTTAGGAATTGTAGAGACGTAGCATTGCTACGTCTTTACAGGATTTAGGAGTTAGGAGTTAAGTAACACTCAATCCTAATTCCTAACTTTAACTACTACACTACTTGTTCCACTTCTGCAATTTCTGGAATCATTTCTCTAAGACGACGTTCGATACCCATTCTCAAAGTCATAGTAGAACTCGGACAAGAACCACAAGCACCTTGTAAACGTAATTTAACAATCGGACCATCAAGTTCCACAAGTTCCACATTGCCACCATCAGACATTAAGTATGGGCGCAACTCATCAAGAACTGTTTCTACATTTTCATTTGTTAATTCCATAATCCTTGACCTGTGTTAAGTGACAAAGTTTGTTTTCAAAGTTTGTTAATTACATACTAGACCAATTGTGGTTGGTTGATAGTGGTTGGTTGATAGTGGTTGGTAGTTAGTTGATGGTGGATGGTTGATAGTGGTTAGTTGATAGTGGTTAGTTGATAGTGGTTGGTTGTTGGTGGTTAGTGGATAGTGGATAGTGGATGGTTGTTGTTAATTCGTTGATAGTGGTTGAATTACCAACCTTTGACCTTTAACCTCTAACCTTTAACCTCTAACCTCTAACCTCTAACCTCTAACCTTTAACCTTTAACCTTTAACCCAGCTTAATATCAAAATAACTAAACTCGGTGATGGTCTCTTTACCGTCTTGGGAATCTTGTACTACTTGTTTGGTCATCAAATAGTACTTACCTACTTTCTCATAGGTATCTTCAAATTTGAGAATACTTTGAATTTCCTTGGTTTGAAGGTCACGAAAAATTACATCATAACGATTTGCAATGTAACCTTCACCTGTATCAAGATTCTCGTGGGTATCAATCACAAAAGCCGTATTTCCCTTTATTCTAGTTACTTGACAAATTTCCTTTTCTCTGATTTTGTAAGTAGAATCTAATGATTCTCCCTTGACAATAATCACTACTGCTTGTGTATCGTCTGTTGAATCTTGGATAAACTCATGCTCTTGATGTTCTTCATTAAAAGGAGCGGTTTTGCAGTGGGTAATAACATTCCGCAATTGAATGTAAATCCCTTCTTGTACCTGAATGTCTGATATTCCACTCACTTCTACACTCAAATCACGGTTAACAAGTATTTTACCCGTGTAAGTTTCTTCACCCTGTATTAGCTGCACCTTAGCGCTATAACCGGGAAAGTCTTCGTCCCAAGTGTAACGATTTTCGTAAGCGGTTTGAAATAACTCTTGTGCTGTCTTTGAAGTTTTCATCTTGTTTTCCGCGAGATACTACCCGTCGCAAGATTTGCGTTTAATTTATTTAATGGCTCGTATTGTTGTTAAATTAAACAATAAATTAAACAATTTCTGAGTTGACAAAACGATTAATCCCATGATTATGTGTACAAATCGGACTTTTTTCGCTGTGGATTGTTCAAGACGCTTAACTAAACGGAACTTCACTTTTACCAGTTTAACGGATTGGGAATTCATCGTTTTGATTAGGTTTTGATTAGAATCAAGTTAATGCGAAGAACAGATTCTTGTATGTAATTAAAGTAACTTGATATTAAGTTTTGCCCGCGATAGTATTCTTCATAGCTTTTTGACACAGGGCTAAGCGATCAGTCTCTTGTAGTCAGGAATTGCATCCGAGTATCATTGGTAAGAATCAAGCCGAACTATCAAGATTAGCTTTAAAATTTTCTCCGTTTGTGGGAGTCAGTTTGACGTTGCTAACTTTAATCGGAGAAGGGGTATTTGAAGGGACTGTATGTTAACTGATGGGTGCTATTGTTCGTCTAATACATCTACCTATTAGGTTTGAAAAATGAGTTTATCTATATCAAGTAAGTTTATTTTACCATCTGCGATCGCTTGTGGTATTGTGTTCACTGTATTGACTGTACCTCTAGCGGTAATGGGCGAAAACGAAGTCGCAATTAGATTTGAAGAAGAATCTTTCTTTAATGGCAAGCTCAGAGATGTAGCTGCACCTTATGTCGTATTTGCAACTTTATTAAGTTTTGGTGCGGGAATCTCTGTTGCGGCTTTAACGGGATTGCAGCATTTGAATCGCAATTCCTTAAATTACAAGCAGAAGCTAGCTCGGTTAGAGAAAGATTTACAACAGAAGGAACGATTGCTTCAAGAATTGAAACTTTCTGAGTCTCGTCTGCAAGCTTCAGGACTCAAAAGTTTTCTAAACGAATAAACTGTAGTGAAGAATGACAGCAGTATCTGAGTCAAGTGTGAATTATTATCCGGTTGACCTAGCTAGGCTAACAAACCACGAATTACTCAGATATCTTAATCATAAATAGAAGCAAGTCGCTGCTTTTAGATACTTGCCTCCGTGTTTTTTGTTTACATAAATATTTTTGATACCGGAGCCTCAAGCTATTAGTGTCCAAGGGTCTCTCTGTTTCTGCTTCCCAGACTCAGCTTGGGAAATAGGATTTGGAGGCTCTGCTTCCGATTAGAAAAAGGCTGCAAGTTCTTATTTTTATCAAAACTGTTTATTAAAAGCATCTCAAAATTAAATGTATTGTTGAAAAAAAAAAGTACTTGATCTACAAAGATAAAAGCTGTAAAGTATCTTCAACTTATATCAGTGTTCCCCCCCGAACTATTTATTTTTTAGTCATAGATTATACCTGAGTATGGCATAAGGTAATGAGCCAAAACGTATTGGATTTTAATAAAAATATCGACTCGAAACCTAGTTCTAAGATTTATCCCCTGCTTTGTTCTGCATCCTTTTCAATTTTCTGGATGATGGTATTTAGCGGTTCGACAATTGCACAAATCAGTTCTTCATCAACAAGTAACGGGGCTATTCGAGCAACACTCATAAATCAACTAGAAACCAGAGTAGATGCTCTGAAGAAAGACGATATTCAGGATTTAGAAAATGTTTCTGTTAGGGAAAAATCACTTTCAACTAGAATAAGTGAATTCAAAAATCAAAATTCTAACCGTTCATTACAAAGTGACAGATTATTTCAGGATTTTACTGCACTTAGCCCAGGAGAAATAATTCAGCTTGGGTTTGAATTACCCACACAAGTTAAGGTTTCTCAAAGCTGTAATGTAAGTAGCAATTGTACTCAGACAAGGGTAATTAGCCAAGTTCCAGGAACAACTTTTAATCAACTACTCAATCTGCAATCACCCCAACAAGAGTTAGAAGAAAAAGAGACTCTAGTACCGTTAAGCATTCAACAATCAATCGAGGAAAAACAAACAGAGCCAGAGGTTCAAGGAAGACGTAAAGCTTTAAGAGAACCATCTGCGATCCTCCAAGGAGTTTATGTCACTCAAGGTGGGGATACTTCAGCACGAGCAAGAGTCACGGGCATTTATCCGTTGACTCCTCAAAGTTTAGTTGGTGGTACTTTAGATTTAACCAGTGAAGATAATAACTTTGATGACTCTCGTGGTGGAGGCTTAAATATCAATGAACTTTATTTCGCAACATCTTTAAAAGGATTACCTAATTTACGCTTTGTAATCGGTCAAATGGATTTAACTTCTTATTTTGACCGAAATAGCTTTGCTAAAGATGGAGCAAGTCACTTTTTTAATCCCGTTTTTCAAACAAATCCAGCATTATCTTCTACGGGTATTGGTTCACGAGCGGGTTTATTGGTTAACTGGAATGCGACTGATAATATCGCTGCGAAAGCTGCAATCTTTTCTTCTTCAGACGGATTAAATAATTTTAGTTTGGATGGCTTTGCTGGTGAGGTTGGTGTCCGTTACGGTAATGCAATTATTCGGGGGACTTATTCCACAGCTAAAGATGCAGGTAATCGCGATTCATTTGCAGAAAGCTTTGGAATTCCCAGAGGTAATAATCAATTTGGACCTTTGGAGGACGATCGCGAATCAGCCTATGGAATCAATGCTGAAATTTTTATTCCTAAGTATAAATTAGGTTTATTTGGACGTTACGGTCGTTACGAGAACCGGGATTTGGGGGAAGGTGCGGATACTTATTCTTTGGGATTGAGTTTCTTGGATTTATTCGCACCCGACGATCGACTTGGTTTAGCCTATGGAAGCGCTCTTTCTAATGATGCTCTGCGTCAAGGAAAACAGCCAGATGTAGTAGAACTTTTTTACGATTTAAAATTACTTGCCAATCTCCGTTTCGGCTTGTCTTTCCAAGGAAGGGACAGTTTTGATGAGTCGGTTTTCGGTGTCAGAGTAAAATCTGAGTTTGATATTACTCCAAAAAGGAGAAACCCTCGATGAGTAAGGAACTAAAAATTACAAATAATTCTTGTTCGGAACAGATTACCCAAACAAAAAGTAAAATATTCAAACCATTCAAATCGCTGTTGTTGGTTCCTGTTTACTTGTTACTGACAACTTTTTTGACAGTTGCACCCGTTCAAGCCCAAAAATCATCTAATTTGGTCCAGCGAGGGAATACACTTTTAAAAAAAGGATGGGTAAACGATGCAATTCAAGTGTTTCGTCAAGCTCTCAAAAGTAATCCACAATCATTACAGGCAAATTTAGGATTGGCGATCGCCTATAATCGTGCGGGAAACATTGATGCTGCTTGGAATTCCTATCAGCGTGTATTAGAAATTGACCCCTTGAATCAATCTGCTCTCAAAAATGTGGGTTTACTAGGAACCTATCGTCCGCAGTGGCAAGGAAAGGGTATAGAGTCTCTGACTACTTTATTAAATAGCACTCCTAAGAATATAGAAGCTCGCAAACTCCGGGCTTTACTCTACTACTACCAAGGCAGAATTAACGATTCAGTGGCAGATTACCAAGTTCTACTTGCCAACAATCCTACACCAGATATTGTATTAGGGGCTGCGGAAACTTTTACCTATGCTGGTAATTATCAACAAGCTCTAGAACTATTTAACCGCTATGGTTCGACGGGAAAAAGTATTACTGGAAATGCCGCAATCGCTTACGGCAGAACTTTACAAAAAACTGGCAATCCCACGAAAGCCATAGAGGTTTTAAAAGCTCAATTAGGTCGTTCTGATAGTCTGGATTTGTTGGCAATTACAACTCGTGGGGAACTATCCCAAGCTTATGTTGCCAATCAACAACCGGCTGAAGCTTTGGCTATATTAGAACCTTTGCGGGGGAAACCGGATACTAGGTTACTTTTAGCTCGGACTTTAAACGAAATTCGTAAGAGTAAAAATGATTCGGCTGCTGCTGAAGAAGTCGCTAATTTATACCGACAAGTACTTGCCGATCATCCCAATCCTTCTATTTCCTTACTGCTGGAAGTTGCCGATGTTTTTTCTGGCTTACCGCAACAGGAAGCAACAGCATTACAACTTTACCAACAAGCTGCTGTCAAATTACCAAATGATCAAAGTTTGGTTTTACGTCAGTTGGCTTTGCAGAATAAGCTAGATTTGATTAGTCACAAGGATTTGAGGGAAAGGTTAATTTCTATACTGGAAAACTTGCCGCAAGACTCCGGAGAATTACAAAAGTTAGCCAATGCATTAGTCCAAATTAATACTCGTGACTCAGCATTAATTCCCAGTTATGAAAATGTTTTGATTCGTGGTGTTGAGGCTCCTTTTCTCAATTTCCGCATTGCTCAAATGTATTTGCAGCAGGAAGATACAACCGCAGCCAGAAAAGCTTTAGCAGCTTATCAAGCGACTCCCGAAGGTGCTAATAATTTAGCTACTCAGTTGTTGACGGCAGAAATTGAGTTACAAGCAGGAGATTTAGAAGCAAGTGCTGGAATTTACCAAAATGTATTAGATACAAATCCAGACGATGCAGAAATTTACAACGGTGCTTTAAGAGCATTAGCGGGAATACATTCCCAACAAAAGCGTTTTGATCAAGCTTTAGGGGCTTACAGTCAACTGCGGACTCGTCAACCGCAAAATTTAATCTATCAGTTAGGACAAGTTAATGTTGCTTATCAAGCCAAGCGAATCGATCAACAGCAAGCGACTACAGTGGTTAATAACTGGTTGACAACCCAAAAAGCAACTTCAACTCCCCCAGAATTATATAGTTTGGTAGGGCAACTTCCTGCTACTTCCGAATGGGAGCCTTTATATAATTATCTTTTGCAATTGCAACCGAATAATTTACAAATCCAAAAGCGTTTGTTACAAGTTGTGGCTTTACGAGATACCGCACAAGCAAGAACATTAGTCAAGCAGTTTGCTAAGAATACAAGGGTTCAAGGAGAATTATCGAAAGCGATTGGAGATTTGGATTTAGCCGGAATTGCCTATGAGAAAATTTTGGCAACCCAACCAAATGATATTGATGCTTTAACAGCATTAGGGGGAGTACGTTTTGAACAACGTCAATATGAGACAGCCCAGAAAATTTATTCCCAAATATTGATACAAAATCCTGAAGATCAAGCCGCAAAAATGGCGATCGCCGATTTGGATGCAATTTTAGATCGACCTTTGGCTGCTTTAGCACAAATGGAGCAGTTACAAAATCGAGAGGGTGTAACAGATAAAGAATTATCTCGCAGAATGCAACAAATCCAGGAATATTTTCTGCTCAGACGTGGTTTTCAACCTTTTTGGGAAGATGCTAATCGACGCATAAGCAATTAGATTCAGAAACAGTAATCAGCAATTGCAATATAAGTTTTTATACTCACACAGACCATTCAAACCGTAATTACATTATTAAGTCATACTCATGAAACGATTAGTTTATTTTTCCCAAGCCAGTACGAAGGTATTTATTATTTTTTGTTGGTTTTTACTATCTCCCTATTCCTTATTAACTGCTCAAGCTGTTAATCAAAGTCAGACACAAGAATCGGAAATTCTCTTTGAGCAAACAAACACGAGGGATGGGGATGAAGAACAAACATCAACAGAAGATATAGACTCAATTTCCGAGGCTGGTACTGTAGGGAGTACTATTACTCATAGTTTAGATTTTGACAGTGCTTCCATTGCGGGTAAGCAGATGCGTTTACGAGGAATTTATGCTGAAGGTACTTTAGGTTTTACTCGTCCCCGTAGTTGGGATGTAGAGAATGTCAAAGCTTTAATTCGCTTTCAACATTCAACAGCACTTGATGGGAAACGTTCTAATTTGGCTGTTTTGGTGAACGATACAGCTGTCGGTAGTATAGCTTTAAACCGTCAACAGTCCCAAACTGGTCAACTACTGGTGAATATTCCATCGAAGTTACTTAAAGAATATAACGAAGTCAAATTAATTGCTCAGCAAAGAAATTATGACATATGTGTAGACCCTTATGACCCAAGTTTGTGGACGCAGATTCAACCAGATTCCAAAATAATTTTTGATTATAAACTCAAAAAAGCTTCTGAAAACTTCAGTTATTATCCTTATCCGATTATTGATGAATTAGATTTAAAATCTAATCAAATTAATTACCTGCAACCAAACCAGATCGATTCTAAATGGTTGACTGCTGCATCTCGTTTACAAGCTTCATTGGGGAGAAAAGCAAATTTCCGTTCCGTAGATACAAAACTAGTGACGGATATCGCCAATGTTAAGTCTGGAGAAAAGTTAGTCATTATTGGTACTCCCAGCCAACAACCAGCTTTAGCAGAAATAGATTTACCAGTTACAGTTGAAGGGGATCAGATTCTCGATACAGAGCAGAACGCTGTAGCAGAAGATCGAGGAGTTCTAATCTTGACTTCGACTAAAAATGGTGTTCCAGTTTTAGTTGCTACTGGGAATGGAGAAAAAGGAGTCGAGAAAGCTGTGCAGTTTTTGTTGCAGCCCTCGAAACGGAAAATGGGTACTGGCCCGGTGGTTTTTGTCGATAAAGTCCCCGAATTAGAGACTCCTGGGGAACGTGAATGGTCTGGTTATTTACCTAATCAAAACTCTTTTCAACTCAGCGAAATTGAGACTGTAAACGACCAGAAATTTAAAGATGTCACGGTGCGGGGTTCGGAAGCGTTACCAGTGACCATTGATTTTCGAGCTTTACCAGATGACCGCTTTGTACGCGGAAGTTCGATGAATTTAGTTTACAGCTACGGACCACAACTCAATCCTAGAACTTCTACCGTTGAGGTGTTACTTGATGGTAACTTCATTGGTGGTGAGCGTTTGTCAAATGAATCCGGAGAGACTCGCAAAACCCTCAAATTAGATTTACCACCAAAGTTAATCAAACCCAATTCCAAGATTGAAGTTTTCTTTCGCATGAATGCAAGAGAGGATTCTAATCAAGAGTGTCGTTATATTCCTGATCGTCAACTTATAGGTACGGTACACAATGAAACCAGCTTCGATTTGAAGCGTGAAACTTTCGCTACATTACCAAACTTAGAACTGCTGCAATTTGGTTTTCCGTTTGCTTCTCCCCAAGATTTATCAAAAACAACGATTGTTGTCCCTCAAAATCCTTCTTCAACAGATGTATTGACATTATTGGAGTTTAGCGAACGTTTAGGTCGGCTATCAGAAGCCTCTTCAGTTGAACTCAATGTTCATACACCTGATACTTTATCAAAAGCGGATAATGTCAAAAATAACAATCATCTAGTGGCAATTGGTACACAAGAGAATTTCCCTCTACCAGAAGTACTTGAAAAAAGTCAAGGTTTTAATTTGAGCCAGTCATTTATCCGTATATTTGGTGACGAAAAGCAAAAAGAACAGGCAAAAATTCAAGTACCCGAAAACAACCAAGGGATGATTAAACAAATTATTTCTCCTTGGAATCGCGATCGCGTTGTTTTGGCTTTAACTGCTCAAACGGAATCTGGTTTGGACAGGGTACGACAAGTCTTAGATCAAGACTCCTGGTTTTTCCAGTTAAAAGAAGACACTGTATTAATTAGTAGCGACGAAAACAATCCTAACCCTGACGATGAGAATGCTTATGAATTAGACTTTTTCACCAGCAGTTCTAAAAATAATATAAATAAAGGCAACCCTGTAAGTCAGATGTCCTTAGTGCTGCAACAAAATTGGCTGTTGCTACCTCTGGGAATTGTTGGTATATCACTCTTTCTTTACGGAATTGTTCAACTGTATCTCAAGCGTCTCAATTCGAGCGATACAAAATAGACACGGTTTTGATTAATTCAATCTAACTAAATAAATAAATACATGAGACGTAGCATTGCTACGTCTCTACAGATACCATTGTTCTTCTTACTAACCTAAATTATCAGCAATCTTAAATTTCAGATAATCACAAATAAGTCAAAATATTAACTTTAAAATGTCAGATTCATCGAAGACTGAACACAGACACAAACGTTATTTATTTAACCCTGGTGTATGGTTAACTGACCTTACTCCGCGATTTTTTGACCGTTTTCTAGATAAAGTCGGTATCAAAAGTTTTAAATGGTTGATCGGATTAACATTAATCTTTTCATTGCCTTTGATTGTTACACCATTAGAAGTATGGCAACAAGCAATTGTCGCAGTATTTTTAGTTATTCTCGGTCAACTAGTTGTCAGAGCCGAAAAAGACGAATCATCCCCAGAAATTAGCCATTATTACCATTTATTCATGGTGTGGTTGAGTTTGGTGACTACTACACGTTACCTTTTTTACCGTACTTCTTATACTCTTAACTTTAATTCCTGGGTCAATAGTATTGCCTGCATTGTCTTATTCATCGCTGAACTATACGCAGTTTTGACCCTTGTACTGGCATATTTTCAAACTTTAAAGCTTAAGGAACGTCAGCCAATTAATCTGGCTCAAATTCCCTTAGCGGAATGGTTCAGCGTTGATATTTACATCCCCACCTATAATGAAGAAATTGGGATTGTTCGTAAAACCGCATTAGCAGCCTTAGCTTGCGAATATGCTCGCGGCAAGAAAAAGGTTTACATTCTTGATGATGGTCGTCCCGAAAAGTATAAAGAAGACGATGCCCGTCGCAAAAAGTTCGCTGCGAGACGGGAAGAACTGAAAAAAATGTGCGCCGAACTTGGTTGTATCCACTTAACTAGAGATAATAACAATCATGCCAAAGCAGGTAATATTAACCATGCTTTTGGAAAAACAATGGGTGATTTAGTATTAATTTTGGACTGCGACCACATTCCATCCCGTCAATTTCTTTTGCATACAGTGGGCTTTTTTTATGACCCTAAAGTTTCTTTTGTTCAGACTCCCCATTGGTTTTATAACCCTGACCCCTTCGAGCGTAATTTGCTCACCAGTGGTAGAATTCCTGTCAACAACGAACTGTTTTATAAAGTTATTCAAAAAGGTAATGATTTTTGGAATGCTTCATTTTTCTGCGGTTCTGCGGCGATAATTCGTAAATCTCATGCTTTAGAAATCGGCGGAATTGCTGTGGAAACGGTGACAGAAGATTGTCATACAGCATTGCGTTTGCATTCACGGGGTTATAAATCTATTTACTACGACAAAATCATGATTGCCGGATTAGCCCCCGAAACTTATCCCGCTTACTTGGGTCAGCAAATGCGTTGGGCTAGAGGAATGGCGCAGATTCTTCGCTTAGAGAATCCCTTATTTAATCCAAAACTCAAGTTAACAATTCCCCAACGGCTTTGTTATTTTAGTGCCACATCCCATTTTTTATACGGATTTCCACGAGTAATATACGCGATAATACCTACTTTATTTTTACTATTTGGTGTTAACCCAGTCCGAGGTTTGGGTTTGGAAACTCTTGCCTATGCCATACCTCATATTATTCTTTCCCTGAGTACTAATTATATTATTCATAAAAACGCTCGTTTTAGCTTTTGGAATGAAGTTTTTGAATTCGTAATGTCTTTTCAGGTGGGATGGGTAACATTAATCGCATTAATCAATCCCAAGTACGGTTCCTTTAACGTTACCGACAAAGGTGTAAACGTCACCAAACGCAGCTTCGACTGGAAATCAATGCTCGGTTTGATAATTGTCGTAGCATTTGTCATCTTAGCTTTATTTGCTGTTCCTTATTGGGTATTGTTGCGTCCAGAAGATTGGGAAGCCGTTTTGGTCAATACCATGTGGTGTGTCTTAAACCTAATTTTAGTCATGGCTGCTTTACTAGTTGCTTACGAAAAACCGCAAATCCGTAAGGAACACCGTTTACAAAGATGTCTCCCTGTGACGATTTTCAGTTATGACCAAACCATTATTGGTAAAACAGTAAATATTTCCGAAACTGGGGCTTTAATTGCTTTAGATTCACAGTTAAATTTACCAGATGAAATTGAAATTGAGGTCGTGGGAGACTATGGTACAAAAGTATCTTTAACTGCAAGAGTTGTCAGACTATCTCCCATTAGCAAGACACGAAACCACCTTGCGATTAATTTTGTTAATCTTACCCAACTGCAAAAAGACTATTTATCCTTAGTTTTATATTCTGATGTCAAAGAATGGTATTCCCAAAACCGTAAATATGCAGATCGACCAATCGCTTCTTTGGGATTTATCGCTACTAGTTTAATTCGTTCCTTACAGGATATTCAACCAGCCAAACATACACAGATACGTAAAGAAGTACTTGCTTTTGGTGAACTATATTTAGATGGCGATCGCTTTACTGGGACAATCACCAACCTAGGAGTAACGGGGTTGCGTCTCAAATTAGACAGCACAAAAGCCAAATCTTCTGATAAAGTGCTTGGAGAAAATGATTTGTACAATATGCAAACTATCAAACCACCCGTTGGTTTACTTTTGAGCAAAGAATTAAATAAATCACAACCCAGTCGATTTATCGCCGAAATTGATACTGTAGAAGAAGATAATACTGGTAAAATTACTGTTGAATTAAAATTCCCAGATAAATTTAAAGACCAGCAAGTTTCAAAAATTAAGCAGCTTTTGAAACAACTGTAAGGAGTTAGGAGTTGATGGTTGATAGTTGATAGTTGATAGTTGACAGTTGACAGTTGATGGTTAATTTGTCTCCCCATCCCCCCATC
>NZ_JADEWL010000160.1 GCF_015207665.1 Plectonema cf. radiosum LEGE 06105 | reverse complement strand
GGGATGGGGTGATGGGGAGACAATTTTCACCTCTAACCTTTAACCTCTAACCTTTAACCTTTAACCTCTAACCTTTACCTTCTTCTCGGTACTTCGTAGGTCATGAAGTCGTAAGCCATTTGGGTGTTGGGGAAAATTGCTCGACCTTCGTTAAGTAAATCTTTTAATTCAATGGCGTTTCCTGGGGCGTAACGGGGGCTAAAATGACTCATAATTAAATGATGTGCGCCTGCTGCTAATGCTGTTTGCGCTGCCATTGTGGATGTAGAATGGAGTCGGTCAAAAGCCATTTGAGAGTCTTGATGAGCAAAAGTGGCTTCGTGAATCAATACATCGGCATCTTTTGCTAAATCAACTGCATTTTCACAGAAAACTGTATCCGTACAATAAACAAATTTGCGCCCAATTTCTGTAGGTCCACACAATTCTGAACCGTTAATAACTCTTCCATCTTTTAAAGTTACGGTTTCACCGCGTTTGAGTTGACCGTAAACTCTACCGGGTGGAATTTCTAAGGCTTTGGCTTTTTCCACATCGAATTTTCCGGCTCGGTTTTTTTCCTCTACACGATAACCATAAGCTGTGACTCGATGATGTAAAATATTACAACTGACTATAAATTCGGCATCTTCATAAACTATTCCCGGACGAACAGCGTGAACTTTTACCGGGTAAGAAAAATGTGTATGAGAATAACGTCTGCAAGCTTGTAAGTATTCGTTTAATCCTTCTGGTCCGTAAATATCAACACGACTGACATTCCCAGCCAAACCGCAACTAGCAAGCAGACCCATTAAACCAAATATATGGTCGCCGTGCATATGGGTAATAAAAATTCGCGAGAGTTGACTCATTTTCAGGTCACTCCGCAATATTTGGTGTTGAGTACCTTCACCACAGTCAAATAGCCATAATTCTGCTCTTTGCGGTAATCGAAGGGCAACACTTGAAACATTGCGCGACCTTGTGGGTACTCCAGAACTCGTCCCTAAAAATGTTATATGCACAGCCTTATGTAATCTTTTTATAACTTAATTTATATGATGACATTCCCCGTTTCACTCCGTTTACTTAACTTAACTGTTTAGGTCAAGTAAGTAAAGTGATGACTATTACGGAGAATATCTGACATATTTCTCTTATTTATAACGATAATAATCTAATTATTGCGGCTGACGGGAAATAGAGGGTTGTCTGACAAGTCGGGTTTTTATTACTGTTATAAGTGTGTTACGGATATCTATATCCTAAAAACCCGACTTCTGTACATCATCATGGTAAGCGCGTTGAGTTCTGACAAAAATCAAATTCCCTAAACTATAAATAAAAATAAATAAATAAATAAATAAATAAATAAATAAAACCCACCTTGGAGGTGAGCTTAAAAGTATTTATAAAGTAATGTGTATTAATCTTTATCTGTTGTCTGAGATGATTGATTCTGCAAAAGGCGATCGCGAATTTGAGTTAATTGCTTTTGAGATTGAACAGGTTCTCGTGGTTGTGGAAGTTCAGTATTAGGCCAAGTTGAGATATCATTACAAGGACATAATAAAGGCGGCATACCTAAGTTTTTCAAAGGTACCGGCATATCACAACGGGAACAAGCAACCATATCCCACTCAGGTGAAAGTAACTCAGCAATAGTTTGTTGTGTACCTTCGAGGTAACACTCACCCGATTTAGAAGATATAACTTTCTCCCAGCATTGCTCAAAATCTTCACTATAACTTTCACCATCAACAATTATATGGGGCTGCAAGCTTGCCGCACCATTGTTTATAAATACTTTTTTACCCAACTGAAACCAGTAAGCCAGGTATTTTTTAACTTCTGTTTTAGATGCCATAATTTAATTTTAGATTGTGAATGGGTAATGGGTAATTGGGAATGGGTAATGGGTAACTGATAACTGATAATTTCTAAGACGGTAAACGAGTGCCGAGTACGCTGAGATTGAGAACGTGTCCTCCGGTGACTAAGTATGCTGTTTGACTGATAACGCCTAGTTTACGGGTTAATGAACCGAGTCGATCGCGAAAAGTTTGACCGAGGGGATAAGCTGGTACTACTCCCCATCCGGTTTCTTCTGCGACGAAAATCATCGGCGCTGCAACAAGTTGTACGGTTTCTAAAAAATCTTCCGCAATATTAAGCCAGGAGGTATCATCTTGTTCGATGAAATTTGCTACCCATGTTCCTAGTGAATCTACTAAAATAATATCGTTGGGTTTTGCGTCTGCTAGAGTAGCGGATAATTCAAAAGGTACCTCTAAAGTTATCCAACTTTGGGGACGACGATTTCGATGTTGAATAATTCTTTGCTGCCATTGTTTATCATCGGACGATAAGAGTGCTGTGGCTATATAAACTACTTTTTTGCCTGACTGGTTTGCTAGAGTTTCTGCCCACTCACTTTTTCCAGAACGAGCAGGACCAGTGACAAGGATAACTTTACTCAAAGCCATTTCCTCAGTATCTTTAATAAGTAGGGTTGCAATTTTTTCGATCTTTTTTTATTCAAGGGTGCAATTTTTGGTAACAAATAACTTTTAATAGATAAAAATACAGCATTTTTTGGTTAGCGTGATCGATCGCTGACAAGACAATCATAAATTGAACCTTAGCCAAAAAAGCGTTGTACAACTGCACAAAGACACGAATCCCCGAATATTTCTATGAAAGCAGGCTTAAAGCGTATTGAGGCAACTTTGCAGGATTTAGACATTCGCGTTACGAACCCCATCGACGAAGCGAGCGATAGCAATGATTCTCTTCAAGAGTCTTTATCGTTTCGTATCACCGCCCCAGAATCCACTGAAGAAGCGACGCAATCCCACGAAGAGGTTAAATTGCAAACTCCTGTACCGTCCGTTGCTGCCGATTCTTGGCAACAAGATAACTCAGTTCAGACCTTTTCGGCACAAGATGAGGAAATTAAACCACCAAGTCTTCCGAAATTTAAATCCCCAAGCTTTAGCAGTCATCGTAACGCTCCCAATCCCGCTTTAGCATCTAATGTCTTGCTCGAAATTCAAGAAATTGTTGCTGGTTGGCAAACTGAATTACACACAATTGTGCGACAAATTGAGGATTTATACTTACAAGGACCGATTGTTAATGGTTGGCTCGAATCTCATGAAAAAGAACCACAACCCCAAGCTACTGCAACTTTACGTCATGCAGAAGTTGACCGCTTGATGAACTATGTAGAAGAAATTTGCGCCGCACAAACACAACCCCAATTTGAATCTAAGCGTACTGGCTACCGTTTATGTGGTTTAGATACCAATGGTGAAGTTTGGTGTCGTCCCTGTCCTCCCGAACAAGTCCCTAGCGTTAGTATGGCGATCGCCCGTTATCAACAATTACGTCAACTCCTAGCACGCAAGCAGAAACTGGAAACCCACTTAAATCAACTTGCTGAAACTTTAGTAGTTCTGCACGGTCATATTAAACAGCAAAAATAAAGTTTTAACTAGTTTTAAAACTTATATCCGAAAAAACTCGGTTGGTGAGTATAAAATTTTTGGCTAAGATTCTTTGTAGGCAGTTGTTAATTTTTAGTAATAGCTAATATGTAATAGTAAGAAATCTAGAAACAATTAGCCTTGATATATATCGCGCTGATAAAATCTAAAATCCAAATAAAGGCAAATCTCAAATTGCAATCAAAATGCCAGACACGCAAATTTCTGCCATTATCTGTACTCACAATCGAGATCATTATTTAGGTGCTGCCATAGATAGTCTTTTGTCGCAGAATTTCGTCAATGGCTTTGAAGTGGTAGTCGTAGATAATGGCTCAAAAGATAATACCAAACAAGTCGTAGAACAAAGACTCGCTCATCCACGTCTTAAGTATATTTACGAACCTGTTCTCGGTCTTTCTGTAGCTCGTAACACTGGTGCTAAATCTGCCAGCGGTGAAATCTTAGCATATCTTGATGACGACGCTGTGGCAAGCCCTTGTTGGTTACAAGTTCTTTATGGTGCCTACCAAAGTAACCCTAAGTTGGCGATCGCCGGTGGTAAAGTTACATTATTATGGCCAGAACAAACCCTACCACCCCGTTGGTTATCACCAGGATTAGCCAGCAATTTGGGAGCATATGATTTGGGCGATCGCCTTGTCTCTATCGAAAATCCAGGTTTAACTCCTAGAGGCTTGAATTATTCAATACGCGGTAGTTTTTTAGATGAAATTGGAGGTTTCGACACCAATCTCGGAAGAGTAGGGAAAAACTTACTTTCCAATGAAGAACTGCAAATGACCGAATTAGCTTTGGAGAAAGGTTGGGAAGTAGCTTATCTTCCCGATGCTTTAGTCGCTCATAATGTCTCTCCAGAGCGTCTCAAACGTTCCTGGTTCTTCAGTCGAGGTTGGTGGCAAGGTATTAGTGAATGTTATCGAGAACAACTAGCCGGTAAAGCCGGTGCAAGTCAATTACAACGCGGTAGCGAACGCTTTATCCGTGGCTTATATAAAGCATTGCAACATTATTCAGACCCAGCAGAACGCTTTGATAAACTTGTATATGCTTACGGTCAAATAGGTTATTTAAACGCAGCTATTCAGGGATTTCTATCTAAAAGAAGTAAATAGTGGTTAGTTGATAGTAGATAGTAGTTAATGGTTAGTGAGAATTTTTCATTAATAACTGTCAACTATCAACTGTCAACTATCAACTGTCAACCAACAACTAATATAATATGACTTCTAAAATACCAGTTTCCGTTTTAATTCCAGCAAAAAACGAAGAAGCAAATTTACCTGCTTGTTTGAAAAGCGTTGAAAGAGCAGACGAAGTTTTTGTTGTCGATTCTCAAAGTAGCGATAGAAGTATTGAAATTTGTGAAAGTTTCGGTGCAAAAGTCGTACAGTTCGAGTTTAATGGACGTTGGCCAAAAAAGAAAAATTGGTCATTAGAAAACTTACCTTTCCGTAACGAATGGGTATTAATCGTTGATTGTGATGAACGGATTACTCCCGAATTATGGGATGAAATTGCCTCTTCAATTCAAAATCCAGAATACAGCGGTTATTATCTCAACCGGCGCGTATTTTTCTTGGGTAAATGGATTCGTCACGGAGGTAAATATCCCGATTGGAACCTGCGTTTATTCAAGCATAAAGAAGGTCGCTACGAAAACCTGAATACCGAAGATATTCCCAATACAGGTGACAACGAAGTTCACGAACACGTTGTTTTAAGTAATAAAGTTGGATATCTGAAAAATGATATGCTTCACGAAGACTTCCGTGACCTTTATCACTGGTTAGCCCGACATAATCGTTATTCCAATTGGGAAGCACGAGTTTACTATAACTTACTCACGGGTAAAGGTGATGATGGCACCATCGGCGCAAGTTTATTCGGTGATGCAGTACAGCGCAAACGCTTCTTAAAGAAAATTTGGGTACGATTACCCTTTAAACCATTATTACGCTTTATCTTGTTTTATATCATTCAGCGCGGTTTCCTTGACGGCAAAGCTGGCTATATTTACGGACGACTCTTGAGTCAATATGAATATCAAATCGGCGTAAAACTTTACGAACTGCGTAGCTGTGGTGGTAGTTTAAATACTGCATCTCCAGAAAAATCCCAACCTACTATTTCTCCAAAAGTTACTCAATCTTTAACTTGATGGAAAACAAGGGGACTTTAGGGACAAAGAGATAATTTATTATTAACTCCAAATTCCTAACTCTTTATTAAGGATTTACAATCTAAAATCTAAAATCTAAAATTCCGATGCTCCAATTATTAGATACCGAACCCTTTGTAGATTTACGTAAGTATGACCAATCCAACTTTGACCGAGGACGTGCGGGTTGGTATATATTTTTTTGGTGGTTCGTCCAAGCAATTACTTTTCCCTT
Source organism: Plectonema cf. radiosum LEGE 06105 (assembly GCF_015207665.1). Lineage (GTDB taxonomy): Bacteria > Cyanobacteriota > Cyanobacteriia > Cyanobacteriales > Nostocaceae > Rivularia > Rivularia radiosa_A. The sequence continues at coordinate 8,436 of NZ_JADEWL010000160.1, read as the reverse complement.
AACTCTTCACAATCTAAGTGGTATACGCTGCACTTTGTTACGTCTTTTTGGCGCACGTATTGGTAAAGGTGTATTGATTCGACCTACCGCCCGTTTTACTTATCCCTGGAAAGTAACTATCGGTGACTATAGTTGGATTGGTGATGATGTCGTTTTATACAGTCTCGATGAAATTAATATCGGTTCTCATTGCGTAATTTCACAGAAAAGTTATATATGTACTGGTAGCCATGATATCAAAGACCCAGCCTTTAGTTTACAAACAAAGAAGGTTGTAATCGGTAACGGTGCTTGGGTTGCTACAGATTGCTTTGTCGGGCCCGGAGTTACAATTGGAGCAAATGCTGTAATCGGTGCCAGAAGTACAGTTTTTACTGATATACCTGATGGACAGGTTTCTTGGGGTACACCGTGTCGTCCCCGGTATGCAAGGAATCGGTGATATTTTTCATATGAGTCAACATCAATTCATCTCGCTGCCACCATATAGAAAATATCTCATTCCTTCCATCATCAAGTGTTTCTGTATCAATACGATATACATGATTATTTACTCGTTTGATTTTCAAACCTAATAAACTAAACAGTCGCCGAATAATTTTTATCGTTGAAACCTGTTCTTTTTCTATTGCTAAATTAACTAAATTAATATTTAATGCTCTTTGAATATGTTTACTGCATTGCAATACGGTATTTTTGAGCAATATTAAATCGGCATCATTTTCAGTAAATTCTCTACCGGGTTCGAGTAACTGCAATACACCCAATGCTCGTAAAGCTTCTATTCTCAAAGTATAATTTTTTAAATCGGGTAGAAAAACTTTTCCTTCACCGCATGACAATTGTTGATTCCATTCTTGTTTATCTCTGATATGAAAATATTCACTGGAATGAGTTAGATAATAATGGGTTCGTAATTGATAATAATAGCCTTTATCATCCTGCAATTTTAATTGAGGGGTAATTTGTACACCGTATCTTTTTCTGAGAAAATATTTATTAATTTTGTAACGCTCTTTATCTGTAAGGGAATGTTTCTTTAATAACTGTTCATATTCCAAATAATCGATATCTGGAGCATTACTTACAGCAGTTGCTACCGCTAATTGATTCTGTTGCTTAATTTTTTTAATTTTATGATTAATTTCTTGGGATTTATAACGGCTTTGTTCCCAATCTTTTTTGACTTTGATGATTTCTAAAATTAATCTTCTGCGAGTTGCTGAATCTTCTTTATCGGTAGCTAAAAATGCATAACGTAAATCACGAATAATATTCTTTTGGATATCATTAGTACGTACCCATAAATTATGCCCTTCTGCCGTCAACCCTTCCTTCATCGATTGACGATAAAAGTTAATTGAACCATTTACCCTTGCCGAGAATTTTGCCCAAGTTCGTAGATGAATTGGATCATAAACTAAGGGTAAATCAACATCTATTTTATGCATTGGACTCAATAAAGCCAAATTTTCTTTTTGGTTCTCTTGATACCAGGAAGATAGTGAGCGATAATTCGTACTACCGCTACCAATTAAACCGACTCCTCGCTTCGCACACCACACCACACGAGGTACATCGTCACGTACCCTTGCTAAGGCTTGTCTAGCTTCGGAATCGGGAATTACTCCTTGAAAAATTCCGTAAACTCGGTCAAAATGCTGAACATCTATACTAATTCCCGTACCAAGAGTGGGAGTGACAAAAACAGCATCGTATTCGGTAATTTTTTGATTAATAGATGCTACAAAATCAACCGCTTCATGACCTGGTGTATTAGTAGTATGACTACTGACTATTAACGTTTTAGGATATAAATGTCGTAATTTATCCAAACGTTCTTTTAAATAACGTTCGATAGTTTCACTACTATAACGTCCACAACGACTATCGGTTGTAACATAACATTTTCTTCCAGCGAGTAAATCTAATTCTAACTGTTGAATTAACGGTGTAGGATTGGGAGAATCATAAAAAGTTACATCCCAAGCTTTTTCTGGTTTCCATTGATTTACAACAATCCAAGGCGTTAATTCTATTCCTGCTAATTTTTGCAGGTATTCTAAGGAAACATCTGATAAATCCGCATCTTGAGCAATAACTAATCCTCCTGTTGTTAAAACAGTCGAAATTAACTGCTGAAATAACTTTAATATCTTGACTCGTTTATCTTTACAAGTATTACTATGTAATAGATGCCATAAAGATTGTTCCACTTCATCTAAAATAACTATTGCACCTTCCCAATCAGCAGGATTGAGTTTCCAAATTGAATCAATACATAATCCTGTAGAGAGTTTTATCGCGCTAACATTCCCACTCTGTAAATTTGTAGTCCCGGCATTTTGCTCGCTTGCTGTAATATTAGGAAGCAAGATGCGGACACTACTAGTATTTTTGCAATTTTCAGATATACCGTTTAAAAATGCATTTTCTATTTGCCATTCCCTATGAGATATACCCCATTTAATTCCAACTTTTTCGCATAAAAATTTCCCTAATTGGATTCTATGAGTCATTAATAAAACAGGTTGATTTTTATCTAAAGCTTGTTGAACAACTGTTTGTAATGCTGTGGTTTTTCCTGTTCCTTTGGCTGATTTAACTCCAACTAATCCCGAAGTCGGAAAAGCTATATTACCTAAGTAACGACGATTGATATTAAGTGAAGCCGGAATAGTTAAATTACTATGGGTTTTACTATGAGCAAGATAAACTTCTAAATCCAGACTTTGACGATAAACTTTATCGAAAGCAACTACACCTTTGGCAACAATAAATTCATCAACACCTTTTTCTATCCCCGGAAGTTCAATTACTTGAACCGGACAATTTTTTTCTTGAAATAATAAACCAAGTTGAGATATCGCGTTGTTGACGGCAGTTATTTTCTTAACTTCAGTTTCAAAATCAAAACAAATATAAATAGTACGTTTAGTAATACTAAAAGCTGCTAAATCCGCAATCAATTGACGACGGATAACTTTACCAAATTTATCTTTAGTAACCCGATAACCGCTGGTAATTCCCGGAATCGCGATCGCAATATATCCTTGTGTTAAAAGTGCAGCGGCTTTCTTCACTCCTTCACAAATAATTATGGGTATATTACATTCCATTACCCACTTCCAGAAACCGATAGCAGCACCATCTTCAGCAATCGTAATATTTTCAGGTAGTTTGACATTGTAACGCTCAGCGACTTGCTGCCACAGCTGTAACGGTACCCGCAAACAAAATATCCGCGTCGGGGTACAAGGTGGATGTTCATATTTTATAGCCTTACCTTTTTGATTAACACGGGGCTGGTTAGGTTTGAAACATCCCCACTCCATCATGTGCCAATTATTCAGCACATCAACTCCCGAACACCACCAACCACCAGCACTCACATGAGCATAACGCTCCAACCAGGAACTTCTGACTATTCCAGTATTTGTACGGGGAATTAGTTCGGAAATCAATAGATAATCGTAAGCAGTTTTGTCTTCAACAGAGCGAAAATTCAGCTTGAGCAGGTGTAAATCAATGCCACTACTATTGACTAATTCCTCTAGATGTTTTGGATGTAGGTAGTGCAAATGCATTATGTAGAGCGGAAAGTACAGACAATGGATTTGAGAAATTTACCATGCACTCGCTGGTTTTTATATAAGGGATTTTAAGGTTTTTCGTGTGCTTTTTATGATTTTGTATTTCAAAATACATCGGTTTTAATAAAATAGATTGATTTATTCTATTCTGTTGTCCAAGTAATAGATTTGTATTGTAATATTTAAAGTATTTTTTTTTATATTTATCAGTATAAGTATCAATAAATAATTTTTATATTTTTTTGATAAAATAGTATTCTCATATGATAAGGGTAGTTAGAAGCATCTAATAAAGTTATTTAGGTGAATTAACCAAGACAGTTTTTATAATAGAAGCTATTAGTTAGTTAAATATAAAGATAATGTCAAACCAAGTTTTAACAGATTATTTCAACTTTCTTTCTCCTACAGATATTCGCCTTAAAGGTACTAGGATTGGGATTGAAACTATTTTGTATGAATATCTTGATTGCAGTCGTACACCAGAGGAAATTGCCCAAACTTACACATCTTTAAGATTAGAACAAGTCTATGGGACTATTCTTTATTACTTACAAAATCAAGAAAATATCAGTCAATATATGAGAAAATGGTACGAGCATGGTCACAAAATGAGAGAGCAACAAAGACTCAATCCACCACCCGTTTCAGAAAAACTTCGTCAATTAAGAGTGAAAAGAAAAGTTGAACAATCAATTAATGAATTTTAAATACTTGATTGTGCATCGGAATAAAATCGATTGAAATTCCCATTATTTCTTTATTTATGAGAATTATGTTCAGGACTTACGCAAACTGCAATTGTCATTGCGACCGAAACAGAGTGTAGGGAAGCATTCACCCTACGGGTGAATACGTCGCTATCGCTCGTAATGACGCAGTTACGTTACCTTTGCGTAAGTCCTAATGTTTTTACTTTTATATTTTTACTCTTGAATAACAGTTTCTTGATTTTCTTTTCGCAACAGAGACTGTAAAATTTCTAAACTAAAAATACAGCTAATTAACCATACTAAACCAGCCGCATATCCAGCAATGATATCTGTTGGCCAATGAACTCCTAAATAAAGACGACTGAAACCAATTGCTAAAATTAATAAAGTTGTACAAAATAAAATTAATCCCTTCCAAGCAGGAAAATTAGCTATTAACAAATAACCAACAAAACCATAAACAATTAATGAAACCATTGCATGACCACTAGGAAAACTAAATGAGTTTGCATCTACAATACGTTCCCATAATGTAGGTCTCACTCTGCCAAACATTGTTTTGAGCCACACATTTAAATTCAGACCACCAAATGTGACGATAACTAAAGCAAAAGCACTCGCAAATTTTCTACTAACTAATAAAAATACCCCGACAAAACAACTCAGATAAATTAATGTTGAACCATTACCCAAAAATGTAATTCCAGTCATGATTTGATTTAGCAAAGGGGCGTGTAATTTGTAAATGCTTTGCAAAATTGCTATATCAAACTCTGTGGTTTGTTCTGCAAAAACTCTTTCAGTAATTTGGAAAAATAGCCATAACGACAAAATTGCGATCGCAAATCCTCCCACCCAAAGGAATGATAGTAGAGGAGACAATCGGGGACTTACTTGTTCTCTCCAATTTTGAATTAATTTATTCGTGTAGTTGAACATGAATTTAAGTTATATAGATGTATGTAGGCAAAGGTATTTTACGCGACAGTAATACTTCGCTCGATCAACAATAACAAACTGAGTTTAAGGCAATGTAAAATCTATACCCCGTTGTCGAATACTTTATTTAATAAAAGCTTGAATATAAAGAGGTTCTGCTGCTTCGTACTTTCCTTGGGAGCGGTAAAGTTGAGCTAAATTGTTCAAGCTGGTAGCAACATGGGGATGATTTTCTCCCAAACGGGATTTTGCTACTGATACGCATTGCTGTCTCCAAGGTTCCGCTAAAGCATATAAACCTTGTCCTTCGTAAAAATTAGCTAAACCAGTAAAAACCCCATTCAGATTTGCTGCGGCTCAGGCACACCTAGCTATGTTCACGCAATGTGCGCTACGTTTCTTAACCGAATAGTCTTAGAATCTATGGGAGTATATCAAATAATTAAAAAGACTCCGCGTTGCGAAGTCTCTACATTAGTGATTTATATTGTTCTGAAAAAAACCCAATTTAAAACCTAAAATTATTAAACTCTTACTTCTTCTAACATTAATTTAGAACGCTTGAGTTTTTCAGGTACTGGTACCGGATAATCTCCAGTAAAACAAGCCGAACAAAAACTATTAATATCTTGTTTGGTTTCTTCTAACATTCCTTCCCAACTCAAATATCCCAGGGTGTCAACTTCTAAATGTTTAGCAATTTCTTGCACTCCCATTGTTGCAGCAATTAGTTGGTCTTGACTATCGGTATCAATACCGTAAAAGCAAGGATGAGTAACTGGAGGAGAAGAAATCCGCATATGTACTTCTACCGCACCCGCTTCCCGTAAAGATTTTACTAATTTACGGCTGGTGGTACCCCGGACAATTGAATCATCAATGATGATCACTTTTTTGCCGCATAATACATCTTTGAGCGGATTTAATTTCATTTTTATACCCGATTCACGCATTGCTTGGGTGGGTTGAATGAAAGTTCTTCCGACGTAGCGATTTTTAATCAATCCTTCTACGTAAGGTATACCGGAAACTTCAGAAAAACCTATTGCAGCAGGTATTCCCGAATCTGGAACCCCAAAAACTATATCCGCATCTACAAGAGATTCTTGTGCTAATCTTCGCCCTAATCTCATCCGGTAGCTATATAAACTTTCCTCGTTCATGATGCTATCGGGACGAGCAAAGTAGAACATTTCAAAAATACATAGTTTCCTTTCTTGTTTCTGAGTCCACCTAAAGGACTCTAAACCACCTTCTGTAATCCAAACCAATTCGCCAGGTTCTACATCTCGCAGGTATTCCGCGCCTATAATATCCAAAGCACAGGTTTCCGAAGCCAAAACATAACGTGTTGGACTACCCTCTAAAGTGCCAATTACCAGAGGTCGAATACCGTTTGGATCGCGTACACCCATGATTCCTTCACTGCTTCCCACAACTAAACTAAAGGCTCCCCGGCAACGATGAAAAGCCCGAATCGCAGCTTGCAACAACTGCGAACCGTCGTTTAATTCTTCGGCGATCGCCAAAGCAATCATTTCCGAGTCGGTTGTAGTCGTTAGATTACAGCTTTTTTCAAGCAATTCGTCGCGCAACTGCTTAGTATTGACTAAATTACCATTGTGTGCTAAAGCTATTTCTCCTAGTCGGGTTTGGACAATAGCAGGTTGGGCATTAGCTACATGACTCGAACCTGTAGTGGAATAACGGGTATGACCAACTGCAATACTACCTGGTAAGTCATCAAGGATGGATTCGTTGAAGACTTGAGATACTAAACCCATATCTTTGTGGAGGTGTACCTGTTTGCCTTCAAAAGTCGCAATCCCAGCGGATTCTTGACCTCGATGCTGAAGAGCGTACAATCCAAAATAAGTTAGTCGGGCAACGTCTTCTTTGGGTGCATAAACGCCGAAAACCCCACAAGCTTCTTCTTGCTTATCAGGACGTTGATCTTGATTAATTAAATTGGAATTAATTAAATTGGGATTAATTTGGGCGTATTTATCCGAAGTGACGGCTTTGGAATTTGGGGAAATCATGCTAGCTATGCTCCTGATGATGATGTCAAGCCACTGGGATTGTGAAATTGGATAGTTATATAAAGAAAATATAAAATTTAATTAATTCTTAACCATCCATTTACCACAGTACAGTAATTATGCTCAACGATACTAATAGTAAGTTGCCAGTTATTCAATTGTCAGTTGAATGCTTTACTGTTGATGGACGGCTAAACGCCTAGTAATTGCTTGATAATAGTGATTGTTTGCATTTTCTATTGTAACGTTTATTAAAGTTTTATTATCAGTGGTTAATACCCCCAAATTTGTATGGGAATTTCCGACCTTACCAAGTTTTTGCCAATTGTCGTTTAATTGTTCTTGTAAATAGGATTCCCAAATTTGTTGTTGCTCTAACGCAACTGAAACAATAATTCTGGCTCCACCTTCACCAAAAAGTATTTCGTCCCATCTTTGAGAATTGCTTGCTGGTAAATCTAAAATAATTTCGGCACCGAGTTTACTTTGAATACAACATTCAGCAAGAGCAACAGTAATTCCACCTTCAGCGCAATCATGGGCAGAGCGCACCCAACCTTGACGAATTCCTTGTCTACAAACGTGCTGTACGCGACGTTCCAAATCAAAATCGACCCTTGGCGGTTTTCCGGCAACAGTATTGTGGATGGTAGCTAAATACTCAGACCCTCCTAATTCGATTTTGGATTGAATGGGTAAACCGAGAAGATAAATAATATCTCCAACTGATTGCCAAGCTTGAGAACAGATTTTGGTTAAATCGGGAATTAATCCCACCATTCCCACAACAGGAGTCGGGTAAATTGGTTGAGGATTGCCTTGAGCATCAAAAGTTTCGTTGTAGAGAGAGACATTTCCGCCAGTTACCGGAGTCGATAATTCTTGACAACCTTCAGCTAAACCCCGACAAGCTTCTGCTAATTGCCAATAACCAATCGGTTTTTCCGGACTACCAAAATTCAGGTTATCTGTCACCGCCAAAGGTTCCGCACCCACACAGCTAAGATTACGAGCAGCTTCCGCCACCACAGCTTTCGCGCCTTCATAAGGGTCAAGATAAACATAACGAGAATTACAATCAACAGTTGCAGCAACACCCGATTTTGGATTTTGGATTTCGGGCTTTGAATTATAAGTATATTCTCCCCC
>NZ_JADEWL010000159.1 GCF_015207665.1 Plectonema cf. radiosum LEGE 06105 | reverse complement strand
GGTAAGCCACTCTCGTGCGGAGGAACACGACCGTTGAGAGAAGTGGCGCAACCCGAAAGGGGTGATGGGGAGAAAGGTTAAAGATCAACTGTCAACTGTCAACTAACTAAATAATCGGTAACTGTTGATTTTGCGTGTAATTGGGAAATATTTGGCTAATTTTGCCTTGTTCTAAATTCATGTGACGCTGTAAAACGGTGGCAATTACGTCTCTAAAATCAGTGGTAACAGCTAAATCTCTTCCTTCGTACAGTTGACTTTTGGATAAGCCGGGGAAAGTACCGTAAACTTTACCGCCGCGAATGTTACCACCTAATAACCACATCACGTTACCATGTCCGTGGTCGGTGCCACCGTTACCATTCTCTTTGACTGTACGACCAAATTCGGATATTACGACTATATTAGTATTTTTATATACTTCACCTAATTCTTTTTGTAAAGTTGCTAAACCGTCACCCAATCCTTGCAAGCGCTGGGCTAATTGTCCTTTGCTGTTTCCTTGATTGATGTGGGTATCCCAACCACCTAAAGCTATAAATGCCAATTCAATTCTGGAATCGCGCACCATTAATCTTGCTAAACGTTGAGCATCTTTGGCGAAACCTTTAGGTAGAGGTGCGCCGTTATTCGCCATTTGCATTTCTACATCTGATTCCATTAAGGCTTCACGGGCTTGACGTGCTTCGCGATATGTCTTACTCAAAGCATCGTTACCGCTGTATAATTTATCGAATGCTGTTATTAATTGGGGATTATCTATCGGTAAACGTTGAGTAATTCTGCTACCAGTGGGAATGGTTGCGACAGGAGCATTTCCAGCTAAAATCCGGGGAATATCATAACCTACGTTTACAGCTTGGATAGGATTATTTTCTACAGTCATTAAAGCTAAAAGACGATTCATCCAACCATCTTTAGTATTTTTAGTTCCTGGAGTACCAGTTTCCATGTATTCTTGAGCGTCAAAATGGGAACGGGTAGATTCTGAAGAGCCGCAAGCGTGAACGAATGCCAAATTTTTCTGCTTCCACAAGGGCATTAAAGCTGCAAGACTCGGATGCAGTCCAAATTTTCCATCTAAATCTAATACACCACCTGCTTTATCTGGTTGGGGAATGGCAATTCTCTGTCTGGCTTGATAGTAAGCGGTTTCGGTATAGGGTACTACTACATTAAGTCCATCAACCGCACCGCGCAGAAAAATCACTATCAAGCGTTTCGAGTTGGGATTCGCAGCAATACTTCTACTAACCCAAGCATTAGTTGCGATCGCCCGCAACGCTGGCGCGTTGATCGCAATTAAACTTGAAGCAGAAAAAAATCCGGCTTGTTGGATGAATTTACGACGTTTCATTTAGAAGGAAGTTAGTTGATGGTGGTTAGTTGATGGTTGTTGGTGGTTAGTTGATAGTTGATGGTGGTTAGTTGTTAGTTGTTAGTTGATGGTGGTTAGTTGATGGTTGATGGTTGTTGGTTGATGGTTAGTTGTTGGTGGTTGGTGGTTGATGGTGGTTAGTTGATGGTTGATGGTTGATGGTGGTTAGTTGTTGGTTGATAATTGTTATTACACCTTTAACCTTTAACCTTTATCTATACATAAATTCTGGACTACCCAAGATAATAACGTCGCGTTGTCTTGGAGAAATACTTTTTAATACTTCCTGAGTTTTGGGAGAAAGGTTGTTACCGAGGGTGTTTCTTAATTGGGTGTCATCAATTGTTGTATTCGTTTTTGAGGGTTGGTTTTTGCTGTTTCGCTTTTTTAATCCTCCTGTGCCGATTGTGGTGGCAAAACTTAAGCGCCAGTTGATACCGTTGGGATTTAACCAAGCTTCTTGGGTGTTTTTATATCCATCTGGGCTGGGATTTCCATATAAGGGCATTCCCATTCTATGTAATATGCTGTTGATTCTAAGGAAATCTTCTATGGGGGTATCGGTGGCTCGTAGACTGGATATTACGTATTGATAGGGTGTTTTAAATTTTGTGTTGTAATATTTTGTATCCCAAAATTCGGAACTTTGGAACAGGGTTTCTAATACAGCGCGGATGTCGCCGTCGGTTGTTAAAAAGCGCTTTGCTAATTTGTCTACTAAAGATTTTGGTGGTTCGTCTGCGACAAAGTACTGAACTAATTTGTAGCTGATGTGACGTGCTGTTGCCGGATGTTTTGCCAGGATATCTAGGGCTTGTTCTCCTTCTGCGATGCCACTCCCTGGAATTTGTTGACCTAAGAAAATTTTATCGGTGGAGTCGTGACGCTGGGAATTAAAGTAAAAATCGTAACCGTCTTCTAATTTTTTACCTGGACTACGAAAACCCCAACCAGTAAAAATTTTAGCTAAGGTAATTACATCTTCTTGAGTGTAACCGCCATCAACACCTAAAGTATGGAGTTCCATTAATTCGCGGGCGTAGTTTTCATTTAAACCTTTAAATCTACCTTTAGGACGATTGTTCGGGGCGGTATTTTGCCAGTTATCCAAGTAAAATAACATTGCCGGATGACGAGCGGTGGCACCTAATAAATCGCGAAATTTACCCAAAATATGAGGTCTAATTGCTTGTTCTTCGTAAGCACCTACCCATAAACTAGTTTGTCCTTTATCTTGATATACGTTGAAGTGGTTATACCAAAAATCTACCATTATTTCTTGGAGTTGGCGGTTGCTCTGTGTCGCTCGCAGCAATCGCGCTTTTATGGCTTCTTGGGCGATTAATCTCTGTTTTTTCAGCCTTTCTTTCCTGATTTCGGGGGTGGGTTTTGGTAGGCGATTAACACTGTATTGAGAATATAATTGTGCGGGAGTTAAGCCTAGAGTTTGCAGTTGAGAAAGTTGATTTTCTAAGTTTTGTGATTCAGGTATTGATTCAGGTGTCAACTGCTGTTGGATATATTTTTCTATACCAATTTTTTTGACTTTTTCGATATAACCGGGAGTGGCACCGAAGCTGAGACGGTTAATTACGTGAATTATTGTTGAATTTTGATTTAAACTTTGATTTAAACTTTGATTTAAACTTTGAATTTGGGGTTGAGCTTGGGAAATATTCCTATCTCCGTCTAAAACGACCAATATCTCCTTACTTCTTTCCTCTGAGTTCTCTGCGCCTCTGCGGTTTTTACTTCCGTAATCTTCTACCCAGAAGGGATTACTTTGCTGATTTAAATTATTTAGATTATCTATAGTAGATTGATTGGCAGAAATTGCATCACAGCTTGAATTAGTTAAGCTGACTGCGAGAAAAACAGCGATTATCCAACTTTTGATATTGACGTTCATAAGCCAAAAAATAGAGCTTGGACATCTGTTAATGTTAAATGAACTGAAAGTAAAGGTGGACAAGATTATTGATAATATTATCCACCTCGAATGCAAAAGCCAATAGAAGGATTGATTTACTTTTTCTGTAATTGGCTTCTTTGACTAGCACGCCATTTTTCTAGTGTTTGCTTTTGTTGGGGTGTCAAGACTCCTTCCATTTCTTTTTGGGAAGTTACCATAATATTTTGCAATTGACTTTCCTGTTGCTGGGTAAACTTAATGGATGCAAAAACTTGTTGAGGATTGACACCTGCTTGCAAATCGGTTTGGATTTTTTGGCGCTGCTGGGGTGTTAAAACGTTTTGAATTTTGTTACGAGTAGTAGAGCGAATTTCATTGATTTTGTTGATTTGCTGTTCAGATAGCTTTAATTCTGGAGGTTTTTGAGGAGTAGCCTGAGAAACTCTTTGTGGTGCATTTGCATTAGAGTTCACTTGGGCGTTTGCAGCTAAGGGAGTGATACTAAAAGCTACAGCGAACGCACTAGCGAAGAGGGATAATTTTTTCAGCTTCATTAAATGCCTCGTGGATTTATATTTTTTGATGTAACTATTATAGAAACTCATTGCCCTAAGCCCATGAGTATAATCTGGGGTAAATCAGATTTTCTATCTTAGTTTTTTTACTTACGTTAGCAGAATTTTAACAAAAAAAAGAAAAAGGGAGTGTAGAATCCCTTTTTCTTTGAGGAACGTGGAAGAATTGATTTTGCAAGGAAATTAAAATAAAACTTTAATAAATTAGATAGCGGGTTGTTGACGACGGTTTCCGCGACGATTTTGGCGCATATCTTGAATTTGAGCTTTTTGTTCGTCGGTTAGAATGGCTTCCATTTGACTTTTCTTGGATTCCCCAATTCTTTGAAGTTCGACTTTTTGAGCGTCAGTTAAATTTAAATCACGAAATCCGCCACCTTTCTTTTCTCCGCTTGCTTTTGCTGCTTGGAATTTTTGTAATTGTTCTGGAGTTAAAATTCTCTCCATTTCAGCACGAGCGCTTTGCTTAATTTGCTGCATTTGAGTTTTTTGCGCTTCAGTCAAATTTAAACGCTTCCATCCACCTTGCTTTTTAGCTTGAGCAATAGTAACGTTTGAGGAAGAATTAATAGATGCTTGAGCAGCGAAAGGAATAGCAGTTAAAGTTAAAGCAAAAGCACCAGCTAACAAAGATAATTTTTTGAGTTTCATATAAGTAAAAGTGAATTTGTGGGTTTGTTTTGTTCGATGTCACCATCATAAAATTGCAACTTCAGTAATTGCATGAGGCAAAAGTCACAAATACGGATGTCAAGATATCTAGATAAAGTCATATATAAAACCATGACTAAAGTCATAATTTTCAATTTAGATAAATATTGAATGTTAATTATTCAATAAATAATGCTATAAGCACTCATATTAGGTAGCTGATTATTTCTAATAGACTGATAATTAATAATTAATAAATCAAAAATAACTAGAACAAAAGCATTTATGAACCGCGCTATAGATTTTAAAAATCATCCTTTTAAATTTTTACTTTATTTAGAATGGGTTTTGCTGGTATTTGCTGCTATCGCTTCAACTTTACCTATTCCTTCCCAGCGATTTGCGGCGGGAACTCCCGAATTAACGGTTATTAGTTTAACTGTTTTTGGGTTAATGGGTTTAAGATTACCTACTAATAATCAAAAGAATAAAATTATCTATACGGCTTGTGAAATATTTTTAATTTTAATTATTAATTTGTTTGGTGGAAGGACATCACGATTGTTTCCGTTTTTGAATTTAATATTAGTAACTCGTAGTTGTTTAATTTTTCAATTGCCGGGACGTTTGGTTGTTGCAGTATTTTCTTTTATTTTATTTTTAATTGCATTTAAAAAACGTTTTCCTCCTGTACCATTTAGAGAATTTAGACACGCACGTAATCCATTTTTTCACGAAAAGTTATGGTTTTTTCAATTCAGTTTCGTGCTGTTATTTGTATTAGCTTTAGTTTTTGTTTTATTATTGATGAATGCAGTACTTTCTGAATGGCAGAGTCGAGAAAAATTAATTGCTGCTAACGAAAAACTACGTCAATATGCTTTAAAAATTGAAAATCAAGCTACTCTAGAAGAAAGAAACCGGATTGCACGAGAAATTCACGATTCTTTAGGACATTCTCTCACAGCTTTAAATCTCCAATTAGAAACAGCCACTAAATTGTTAGATAGTAATCCAGAGAAAGCCAAATCTTTTTTAATTAGAGCTAAAGAATTAGGTTCTCAAGCATTAAAAGATGTACGAGAATCTGTTTCTAAGATGCGTTCTCATCCTTTACAAGAAAAATCTTTAGAGCAAGCAATTAATATACTTGTACAAGATTTTTATCATTCTACGAATATTAAACCAAATTGCCAAATAAGTTGTTTTTACACAATACCTCGTGATATTAGCACTGCTATTTATCGAATTATTCAAGAATCGTTAACAAACATTTATAAATATGCTGAATCTACAGAAGTAAATATAGAATTAACTACAACAGTTACGAGTTTACATTTAATGATTGAGGATAACGGCAAAGGTTTTGACTTAAGCCAAAATACAACAGGTTTTGGACTACAAAGTATGCGCGATCGCACTTTAGCTTTGGATGGTAATTTGAATATTGATAGCGTTCCCGGTAAAGGGACAAAAATTATGGTTAATATTCCTTTTTCAGGATTTTCGTTAACTAATTTAAAAATGAATAAATAAAAAGAATTTTGTATTAATTACCAATTACCAATTACCAATTACCCATATATATGATTACTGTACTACTTGTAGATGACCAACATTTAATTCGTCAAGGCTTAAAAACTTTATTAGAATTAGAACCAGATTTAGAAGTTGTAGGAGAAGCAGCAAATGGTAAAGAAGCAGTTGAATTAGTTGAAACATTGCAGCCGAATGTGATATTGATGGATATCAGAATGCCTCTAATGGATGGAGTTGCTGCAACAAGAGAGATAAAACAAAAATTCGCTCAAACGAAAATTTTGGTATTAACAACTTTTGATGATGATGAATATATCAAAGCTGCATTACAAAATGGAGCAATGGGTTATTTACTCAAAGATACACCTTCAGAAGAATTAGCTGTAGCAATTCGTGCAGTACACAGAGGATATACTCAATTAGGGCCAGGAATTGTTAAAAAACTTTTAACTCAATTTTCTGCAAATACATCAACTCAATCATCTTCTCCACCACCAATTTTAACTGAACTTACTAAAAGAGAAAAAGAAGTATTACGCTTGATTGCAACAGGTGCAAGTAACCGCGAAATTGCTCAAGAACTCTATATTTCTGAAGGTACAGTTAAAAATCATGTTACTAACATATTAAACCGCTTGGAATTACGAGATAGAACCCAAGCAGCGATTTTTGCAAATTCGTTTTCATCTTATTTAGAAGATAAAGATTGATACAAACTATTTTTATAAAAGTGTTAGATTAAATATATTTGGTAATATTTCAAATGTAATTGCACTTCTATTTGTAAACTTATAAATTTTGCTCAATATGTTCATAAGTAGAGAAAATACAGCCTTTTATTTAAAAGACTTGGAAACATCATTGGGCAAGGCAATTAATATTACAATTGTCATCTTAGTAATGCTGTCTTCAATGATTTTTGTAGCACAAACTTATCAACTTACTGAATCTATTCGCTTAGTTCTAAATATTATCGATACATTAATTGTAACTATTTTTGCTGTAGAGTATTTATTACGTTTGTGGAGCGCGGAAAATCGAATTAGTTATATTTTTAGCCTATATTCTATTATTGATTTAATCGCAATATTACCATTTTTTGTCGGAGCAATTGATATTAGCTATATCCGTTTGTTGCGATGGTTTAGAATTTTACGATTAATCAGATATATTGATCGTAAATTTTTATTTGGTCATGTTTCAACGGAAGATGGTACTATTTTTACACGAATATTATTTACCTTATTTGCAATTATTTTTGTTTATTCTGGCTTAATTTACCAAGTGGAACATCCAGCTAACCCAGAAGTTTTTAGTACTTTTGTCGATGCAATATATTTTTCGATTGTAACCATGACAACTGTAGGGTTTGGCGACGTGACTCCAGTTACTCAAATTGGTCGTCTTTTAACCGTTTTAATGATTTTAACAGGTATCGCGTTGATTCCTTGGCAAGTCGGCGATTTAATCAAGCAAATAATTAAAACTACTAATCAAGTAAAAACAATTTGTTCGGGATGCGGTTGGGATTTACATGATGAAAATGCCAAGTTTTGCAAAATATGCGGAACAAAGTTATTCAGCAATGACTTTAAATAAGTATTATTACTTGTCTAATACAACGCTTGCGAGTTAAAAATAAATTAAATAAAATTAAAATAAATTAAATAAAATTAAATAAATTAAATATTCTCAACTTTAAAATCCTCTTATTTAGACATATGCTATCAGCGCTACCTGCTTACTGAGATTGTTCGCGGTAGTATTTTAACGTAAGTGAAAAAGTATTAATATGCTTAAATTAATCTATGTAAATCCGACTACAGGAAGCGATAGCAATTCCGGTAGTCAACAAGCACCTTTAAAAACCATTAGTCAGGCTCTTCAACAAGCTGCTTCGGGAACAAAAATTCAGCTTTTAGAAGGTAATTACAATCCTACTAACGGTGAACTTTTTCCTTTAATAGTTCCCTTTGGAGTCACAATTATAGGTAATGAAACTAACAAAGGTAGCGGTATTGTAATTAATGGTAGCGGTAAATATATTAGCCGTATTTTTGGCAGCCAAAATATAACTATTGTATTGAGTAATGGTTCTCGACTTCAAGGTTTAACCGTAACAAATCCTGCTAATCGTGGTACTGCTGTTTGGATTGAATCATCTTCACCTACAATTAAAAATTGCACTTTCATCAATTCTCAACGTGAAGGGGTTTTTGTGGCTGGAGATGCTAATCCAGTTATCAAAAATAATATATTTACTCAAAATTCTGCGAGCGGTATTTCAATTACCAAAAATTCTCAAGGTGAAGTTAGAGGTAATAGTTGTTTTCAAACAGGTTTCGGTATTGCAATTGGCGATCGCGCTACTACTAAAATTATAAATAATCAAATTTACGAAAATCGTTCGGGAATAGTCGTATCTGGTGATGCTCGTCCATTTTTGCGGGAAAATGTATGCGAACGTAATGTTCAAGACGGTTTAACCGTTGTCGCAAACGCATTACCAGATATTGGAAATAATAGAAGTTCGGGAAACAATATTTTTCGCGATAACGGTCAATTTGATATCCAAAATGCTAGTATTAACAAACTGATTTCTCTAGATAATCAAGTAGAACCTCTGAAAGTTAACGGAAATATCCAGTTTTTTGCTGATCCCGAACCTGAACCTGAACCTGAACCAATTCCTGAACCAATTCCTGAACCGAAATACATTAAATTTACTGACATCAATGGACATTGGGCTTTTGATTTTATCCGGGAATTAATTGAATTAGGAATAGTCGCCGGTTTTCCCAATCGAACCTTTAAACCTGATGCAACAATCACGCGATCGCAATATGCTGCATTATTAGTAAAAGCCTTTAATCCTCAGTCTTTGCGAGAACCGATTGTATTTGAAGATGTTAAACAAAACTTTTGGGCTTATCAAGTAATTCAACAAGCGTATCAAGGACTATTGCTGTTTGGGTATCCAAATAAGAAATTTCTTCCTAACCAAAATATTCCCCGTATAGAAGTCTTATTCTCCTTAGTAAGAGGATTAGGATTAACAAATCAAGTCGAAATTGACTTGAATATATATTATGCTGACAGCAGCGAAATTCCCAATTATGCTCAAAATGAAGTCGCAATAGCCACCCTAAATGGACTTATCGTCAATTATCCTCAAACAAATAAACTCAGACCAAATCAACCCGCAACCCGTGCAGAAGTAGCAGTAATGGTTTATCAAATATTAGTTCTTGCTGGAAAAGTTTGGGAGATTGATTCACCTTTTATTGTTAAGAATTAGTTGATGGTTGATAGTTAAGCTGTCGCGCATTTAATTTATATTTTTCTAGCGGGCAATATGCCCCGCACTACAAAACTTGAAGAAAATTTGAATATACAAATTCAACGCTTTTTAGCTTACCTTTAATAAGTCGGGTTTTTTAAGTAAAAACCCGATTTATCACCTCGAATTGATGCTAATTAACTTGTAAAGTAGAAACTACTTGGTCAAATACATTTTGATAATTCTTATCGCCTTTAGCAAAGCTAATGAGAATAATTTGTTTACCATCAGTACTAGGTAATGCTATATTTTGGAATTCATATAAACCCTCAGTACGAAAAGAGATTGCTTCTTTTCCAGCAACAATTTTTGTATCGTAGCTTTCCGGGATGACATCTCCAAATTCTTCATTATTACTTACCCATTGAACTAAGGATAAACCTTGAGGATTATTTTCTAACGAGATGCTCATGTTTCCGGGTGAAAATGTATTTTTATATTTTCCTTCTGCAATTGCTTGATAATCTTGAAGACTCCATAATTCTAAAACTTTTGATGCATTAGAAGCGGACTGGGGTTCTTTAATTACAAAACCTTTAGGATAATTAAAATTAACACCCAATCGCTGACTCCGATAAACATTTGTATTACTAGCAGCTGCAATCTTTCTGGCTGGATTGTTAGCTGCACTTCTTAAAGCTTGAACAACAGGTTGACTCGAATTCGGTTGATTTGGTGTCTGGGTTTGAGTTTGTGGTTGAGAAAGATTTGGTTGAGAAGCCGCTTGGGGACCAAGTTTTTCGGTTAAAGCTTTAGAAATAGAATTATTTTCTGAAGAAGATTCACTCCCAGCTGCTTGGTTTTGATTTTGCGGTACTGTCGCAACTGAGTTAGGAACAGCAGGTGCAGTTACTTGGGGACTACTCACTCTAGGAAAAGGTGATGGTAAATTTACCGTGATTTCACCTGGTGTTTTTTGCGGTGTCGTAGCGATATTCTGGTTATTGCTAGGATTAACCGGCTGTACTGTTGAATCTTGAGAATCTTTCCCTTGCTGACAAGCTACTGTCAAACTCATGCTTAAGCCAAATATGGCAGCACAAAATAATCGTTTAACTAGGCTACTAGTTAACCTCACACCCCGAATATACATATTTTTCACTCCTTCAACACCGCGTGCTATTTTACTGTGGTTTACAATACTCCTACAAGGCTTTACTGATAACCGAATCAAATCAAACCTATCAATTGTTAAATAATAATTACGGATAGTCGAGATAGGGAAAAACAAATAGTTACAAAAAGAAGCATTGCAATTCTAACTGAAATAATCAAGGCTTGATGACTTAATGTTCTCTTAATCTTTAAGATTAGATATCGGCGTTTGTTCTCGATTAAATTCTCGGAACTGACGTTAATCCACTTTTATGGAGTCTTTTTCAAAATCTTTTATCATACATTGTTCTATACACCTATTATCAGGAAATTTTATCTACTTTACTAAAGTTAACAACATTTGATCCCATAATTTACGTAACTTGATGTGATTTTAGAGGTTAATTATTTGTAATTTATTAGACATAAACCTAATACCTCCTCACTGTCCACGCAAACTAAATAAATCGCTGAAGTTATGAACCCATAACTTAATTCAATATTCATCTGATGCGATCGCAATATTCTCTTGCTACATCTGTTTGTCTCAAAGACTTATGTGGAAAATAGTATTTTACTTAACCAAGTAATTACGAGTCTGCTTAAGAAATTATTAACAGTAGGTAAATCTATAGCTGTTATGTTGTACCTTAGCGTGTATGGAAGGCGATAGTTTATACCCTGACTATCTTAGGGTATTTCTCCCTTGCTTTCCTGGGGACAGGTACGTCTAAATCTGAATTTAACCTTTGTTGTAAATAAATGATTCAACCCATAAACTTGCTCAAAAGCTTGTTCTACTGGTTATTCGATTGTTTTCTGATTATTAAGTTCCCCTGATAATCCTGGCATTAATAAATTAGATGTCATATTTGCTACAAAAAAAATGATGTTTTTCATATATCTGAGGAAAATGTTATAAATTGATGACTTTCTTAACATATCTTTATATTTTTTGAGGTTTTATAACGTCAAAATGTAAATAGTTCCGTATAGCAAATTACAAAAAACAGAGTAGAAAATAGGTTTATTACCTTGTTCGTTTCGGCTAAATTTTGGGAATAATACTTACGTGTAACATAGCGAGTGGTAATTATGAGTGTGAATACGGTGTCTTCTATCAATTACTCTTTAGACGTGATTCAGGATGAAGCGCGGCGATTGGTTCAAAGAGGAGTAGTAAGCCGACAACAGCCTATATATACGTTGTGTCAATACATACCGGCAAGAGAGTGGGTTTGCATTGAATGTGAATTAGAAAAATGTGAATTTTTGCTGCGCGATCGCATCGCCGATTTAATTGGCAGGGAAGTATGGGAAAACGACTAACTTGATTGGTGAGGGAAATGTAGGGTGGGTGAGGTATTTTGGGTGCGTAAATTTGCCTGCTTAATTAGCTATAGAATCTCTGTTTTTAAATTTTAAGAATCCCATCCAAACCTATGGTTTTGGCATTAATTAATTAATTATAAGTACAAGCGGTTTTATACTGCTTAAAGTAGGCACGTCCTATAGTTAGCCATTTGTAGCATCAACGGTTAGAGTATGGCTTCTAGATGGATGTGCTGCTTTTTTTTATGATTAAAAATAATTTATGGTAATCGAATATACTTCATCAAAAGTATAAAGTCAAGTTTGTAGTTTTTATCTGTAACACGTAAAATAACCGGGAGCGAGGTCACGCCCCGTGTTTTTAAACCGGGGTGGAAAAGCGACGCGGGCAGATTTATCTGCATTCAATATTAATGTCTAAAGCCCCAAACTATAGAAAGCCTGGTGGGTTGTTCACTGTTACATACCCTAAAAGATGGTTGAAACTAAAGGATGGATTTATTCGATTTCCTTTAGGCAATCAGGTTAAAACCTGGTTTGGTATCACTGATTTTTACTTACCAATGCCAATCAATTTAGATTGGAACAACATCAAAGAAATTCGGTTACTTCCGCGAAATAAATGTTTTTACGCTGAGTTCGTTTATCAACAACAGGTAGAAACTATTGAGCTTGATAAATCAAAAGTATTAGGAATTGACCCCGGATTAAACAATTGGCTAACTTGTGTATCAAATACCGGAACATCCTTTATTGTGGATGGGTTGCATCTCAAAAGTTTAAACCAGTGGTGGAACAAATCAGTTGCCAAAATCAAAGAGAATAAACCTCAAGGGTTTTGGTCTAACAGACTTGCAGCATTAACAGAAAAGCGGAATCGCCAAATGAGAGATGCTATTAACAAAGCTGCAAGAATTGTTATTAACCACTGTCTTGATAATAAAATTGGTTCAATTGTTTTGGGTTGGAATCAAGGTCAAAAAGATAGTTCTAATATGGGTAAAAAGAACAATCAAAAGTTTGTTCAAATCCCAACCGCTAAACTAAAAACCCGTATTGAACAGTTATGCGAACAATACGGAATTGTATTTATTGAAACTGAGGAAAGTTATACATCCAAAACATCTTTTTTAGATAATGATGTTCTACCTACAATCGGTGCAAAACCCGAAGGGTGGAAAAGTAGTGGTATTAGAACCAATCGTGGTTTATTCAAAACAGGAACCGGAATCAAAATAAATGCAGACTGTAATGGTGCTGCAAATGTTATCCGTAAAGTAGCGATGATGTTTAAGTTTGACTTAAGCGGAATCAGTAGAGGTGTTTTAAGTGCGCCTAAGAAAGTTCTTTTATGGACTCGTAAGATACCCCGCGTCTTCAGACCGGGGAAGCTTAAGAGACAACAGTTATATATAAAAACCCAAATGCTGAAAACTGCTTGTTTGGGCGTGAAAGGCGATTGCGAGATTTAGAACACAAATGTAAGTTTTATAATTCATCAATTAGAGTATAAATTAAATATTATTCACAGTTTAGGCATCTACCCGGAGCAGCTAAATAGTTATGAATCAAATAGCTAAAGAACAAGCGCTTATATTGTGGTTCAATCAAATCGGCATTAATGACATTCCCATAGTCGGTGGTAAAAATGCGTCATTGGGAGAGATGATTGGACAATTGACTTCTAAAGGTGTGAATGTCCCCAATGGTTTTGCGACTACTGCTTATGCTTATCGTTATTTTATCGAGTCAGCAGGGTTAGAAGAAAAGCTGCGGAAACTGTTTTCCGATTTAGATGTAGATAATTTACAAAATTTACGCAGTCGGGGAAAGAAAGCGCGGAAATTGTTGTTGCATACACCATTCCCTGATGAATTTAAAAGCGCGATCGCAACGGCATATAATAGGTTGTGCGAGCAGTATAATGTGGATACAGATGTTGCAGTGCGTTCGAGTGCCACAGCAGAGGATTTACCGGATGCTAGCTTTGCGGGGCAGCAGGAAACTTACCTTAACGTCACTACAGTTGAAGAGGTATTAGCGGCTACTCATCGCTGTTTTGCTTCGTTATTTACAGATAGAGCTATTTCTTATCGACATACTAAAGGTTTTGACCATTTTGAAGTTGCGCTGGCGGTGGGAGTGCAGAAAATGGTACGTTCGGATTTAGCAACTTCGGGGGTAATGTTTTCTATTGAAACTGAAAGCGGTTTTAAAGATGCGGCTTTGATTACAGCAGCTTACGGTTTAGGAGAAAACGTAGTACAAGGTTCCGTAAATCCCGATGAATATCATGTTTTTAAACCAACTGTGATGTCAGGATTTAGCCCAATTATTGATAAAAGATTGGGTAGTAAAGAAATCAAAATGGTTTACGATGACGGCACAAAAAATGTGAAAAATGTGCCGGTGTCTTCTACCGAAAGAGCTAAATTTGCCTTAAACGACGAAGATATTTTACAATTAGGGCGGTGGGCTTGTGTCATAGAAGAGCATTATTCTCGCGTTCATGATAAATACACCCCGATGGATATGGAATGGGCTAAAGACGGGATTACCAAAGAACTGTTTATAGTCCAAGCTCGTCCGGAAACGGTACAGTCCCAGAAAGTAGGTAATGTCCTGCGTAGCTATAAGTTGATCGAGACAAAAGCAGTTTCGGGACAAAGGGACAATTC
>NZ_JADEWL010000158.1 GCF_015207665.1 Plectonema cf. radiosum LEGE 06105 | reverse complement strand
AGTTTGAACTGAGCGAAGCGAATGTATTTAAAATCCAAAATTATGTTAGGGAAATACGACTAACTCAGGGGTGAACACCGACCTTGTAAGATGCATGACTTTTTTTAGAATGTTTTATAGAAAGAATTGTTTATTGTTTATTTTTTATTTTTTTGTGGTAATAAAGTTGTTACCTTTTTGACAAAGCCTATGCAACCTACTAATCCAAACCAATTTACTGAAAAAGCTTGGGAGGCTATTACTCATACTCCTGAGATTGCCAAACAATTTCAACAACAGCAGATTGAAAGCGAACATTTGATGAAGGCGCTGCTGGAACAAGATGGATTAGCTGCACCGATTTTTACTAAGTTGGGTGCAAATCCTCAAAAAATCAAACAACGTACAGAAGATTTTATCAAAAATCAACCGAGAGTATCGGGTAGCAGTAGTTCTGTATACTTGGGACGTAGCTTGGATACGCTTTTAGATCGAGCTGATGGATATCGTAAGGAGTTTGGTGACGAGTATATTTCTATTGAACATTTACTGCTAGCTTATGCTAGGGATGACCGTTTTGGTAAAACTCTATTTCGAGAGAATGCTATAGATGAAAAGAAATTAAAAGATACTATTAAGCAAATTAGGGGGAGTCAAAAAGTGACTGACCAAAATCCAGAAGGTAAATATCAATCTCTGGAAAAATATGGACGTGATTTAACTCAAGCTGCTAGTGAAGGTAAACTTGATCCTGTAATTGGACGGGATGATGAAATTCGCCGTACCATTCAGATTTTGTCGCGTCGAACTAAAAATAACCCTGTACTTATTGGTGAACCCGGTGTTGGTAAAACTGCGATCGCTGAGGGTTTAGCACAGCGAATTCTCGCGGGTGATGTACCACAATCGCTCAAAGATCGCAAGCTGATAGCCTTGGATATGGGTGCTTTGATTGCGGGTGCGAAGTTCCGGGGTGAGTTTGAGGAACGTCTGAAAGCTGTATTAAAAGAAGTTACCGAATCTCAAGGTAATATAGTTCTATTTATTGATGAAATTCATACTGTTGTAGGTGCCGGTGCAACTCAAGGTGCCATGGATGCAGGTAATTTGCTCAAGCCAATGTTAGCGCGGGGTGAATTGCGTTGTATTGGTGCGACTACTTTGGACGAATATCGTAAATATATTGAAAAAGATGCAGCTTTGGAAAGACGTTTCCAACAAGTTTATGTAGACCAACCCAGCGTAGAAGATACTATTTCGATACTGCGGGGTTTGAAGGAACGATATGAAGTCCACCACGGGGTGAGAATTGCTGATAGTTCTTTGGTCGCGGCTGCTACTTTATCTAACCGTTATATTACTGACCGTTTTTTACCCGATAAAGCGATCGATTTAGTGGATGAAGCGGCGGCGCGTCTGAAAATGGAAATTACTTCCAAACCAGAAGAATTAGACGAAATTGACCGCAAAATTCTGCAATTGGAAATGGAGAAGTTATCGCTGCAAAAGGAAAGCGATAATGCTTCAAGGGAACGGTTGGAAAGGTTAGAAAAAGAACTTGCTGATTTTAAGGAAGACCAACGAGCGCTCAACAGTCAGTGGCAATCGGAAAAGGACGTAATTACGAAAATTCAGTCGGTAAAAGAAGAAATTGACCGAGTTAACTTAGAAATTCAACAAGCAGAACGGGATTACGACCTCAATCGGGCTGCCGAGTTGAAATACGGCAAGTTAACCGATTTACATCGCCAATTGGAAGCCGCTGAAACCGAACTTTCTCAAGCGCAACACAGTGGTAAATCTTTGTTACGGGAAGAAGTCACCGAAGCTGATATCGCCGAAGTTATTTCTAAATGGACGGGTATTCCTATCAGTAAGTTAGTGGAATCCGAAAAAGAGAAACTACTGCACCTTGAAGATGAACTACACAACCGCGTGATTGGACAATATGAAGCAGTAACTGCGATCGCCGATGCTATTCAACGTTCCCGTGCTGGACTTGCTGATCCCAATCGTCCCATAGCGAGCTTTATTTTCCTCGGTCCGACGGGTGTTGGTAAAACCGAATTGGGTAAAGCTTTAGCTGCTTATATGTTCGACACCGAGGAAGCGATGGTGCGGATTGATATGTCGGAATACATGGAAAAACACGCTGTTTCTCGCTTGCTTGGTGCGCCTCCGGGGTATGTTGGTTATGAAGAAGGTGGACAACTGACCGAAGCTATCCGTCGTCGTCCTTATGCGGTAATTCTCTTCGATGAAATCGAGAAAGCACACCCGGATGTATTTAACATCATGCTGCAAATCCTTGATGATGGAAGAGTTACTGATTCTCAAGGACGCACGGTGGACTTCAAGAACACGATTATCATCATGACAAGTAACATCGGTTCCCAATTCATTCTGGATGTGGCTGGAGATAATTCTCGTTATGAAGAAATGCGGAGTCGAGTTATGGAAGCGATGCGAAATAGTTTCCGTCCGGAATTTCTCAACCGGATTGATGAAATTATCTTTTTCCATGCTTTAGAGAAATCGGAATTACGCAAAATTGTCCTGTTACAAATAGAAAGATTGCGTCACAGATTAAGCGATCGCAAAATGTCTTTGAGACTTTCCGATGTTGCTATTGACTTTTTAGCAGAAGTAGGGTATGACCCGGTATTTGGTGCGCGTCCATTAAAGCGTGCGATTCAACGTGAATTAGAAACTCAAATTGCTAAATCGATTTTGCGCGGTGAATTCAATGACGGCGATACAATCTTTGTGGATGTAGAAAACGAGCGTCTTGTATTTAAGCGGGTTCCGATAGAATTAGTCACAATGTGAACAGATAACAAACGATTCAGAAGTCGGGTTTTTTGTAAATATCTATAAAACAAGATAACCATATTCTAAAAACCCGACTTCTCACCAAACGAAAGATTCAGAAGTCGGGTTTTGATCGCGATTATTTATGACTCGGTTACTGTTAAAAGATTACTGAAAAAAAACCGCAGAGACGCAGCGAAAAGTGTGGTCTTGGGGGTTTCCCCCATGAACAACTTTTCAAGACAGAGAACGCAAAGGAAAGAGATAAAGAGAAATAGGTAATTTTTGAGCGGGATAGGAGTAGTACAAACATTAATCCTAAAAACCCGTTCCCTATTCCCTTTATTACTGACGTATAAATATCCGGGAAATTATACTGACAATAAGTATGATAAAAATTATAATTAAAGCTGCTGTCCACGCTAATTGTTGGTGATTTGGGTAGGGTGATGCAACTGCAAAGTTGTAAATTAATACTGATAAAGTGGCTACAGGATTCCAAACAGTTTTGAAGCCATACTGACTAAATAAAGTTGTAAATAATAAGGGAGCGGTTTCTCCGATGGCTCGCGCCCATGCTAAAGTAATTCCAGTGACAATTGTACGCAGGGCAATCGGTAAAACAATTAGTCCAATGGTCTGAAAGTTATTTGCACTTAACGCGATCGCACCTTCTCTAAGTTCTTGAGGAACTAATTTTAACCCTTCTTCTGTAGTGCGAATAATAATAGGTAATATTAAAATTCCTAAAGCGACTCCACCAGCTACAGCAGAGAAACTCCCAGTATTCTGTACTACTACCCCATAAGCAAAAAGTCCAAAAATAATCGAAGGGACTCCACTCATAATATTAGTGATAAAGCGGATCAAGGTGGCAAACTTAGTATTTTTGCCTAATTCTGTTGTGTAAATAGCAGTTAGTATACCTAATGGCACACTGAAAACAGTGCTGATACTCACAACCACTAATGTTCCGGTAATTGCATTTCTCAAACCACCACCATTGGCTAAAGGAGGGGGTGGTAATTCTGTAAATGCTGCCATATCTAAGCGACTTATACCATTAGAAATGACGCTATAAAGTATGGAAATTAAAAACAGTAAAGTCACAAATGTCGCGAGCATGACAACAGTTGTCATTACGATACTAAAAACTTTTCGTGCCAATTTGATAGAACCAGTATCGTAAATATTTTTTGATTGTATTGTTTGAGATGAAAAATTATCCGCTAATTCAACTTTAAAATTATGGTGTACGACTTTTGGAGAAACAAAAAATTCTTTGATATTTTGGAAAAAATTGCTAATAATATGAAAACGAAAAATTATAAATTCAGCGAGAGCATTGACAAAAAATGTTAGCACCATCAATACTAAAGCAGCATAAAGCAAAGCAGAAACTTGTAACCCTTTAGATTCACTAAATTCATTAGCAATTAATGAAGCAATAGTTGAACCCGGAGCGAGTAGAGAAACATTAATCCGGTTAGCATTTCCAATTAACATTGTAGTTGCCATTGTTTCACCTAATGCTCTTCCCAATGCTAGTACTCCAGAACCAATTATTCCTGAAAGTCCAGCGGGAATTAAGATATAAATAATCGTTTCCCACCGAGTCGCACCTAATGCAAATGCATCTCGACGCAATTCTGGAGGTAGAGAAACCAGTGTATTGCGGGAAATCGCCGTGATAATTGGCAAAATCATCATAGCCAATACTATAACTGTTGGTAAAATAGCTCTCGTTGATGGTGCTGTACTAAACAGAGGAATCCAATTAAAGTTATTGTACAAAAAATCCAGTACAGGTCTGATTTGAGGCATCAAGACAAAAATACCCCATAATCCATAAACTACACTGGGGATAGCTGCTAATAATTCTACTAAAAATGTGATGGGAGCTAGAATTTTTCTAGGTAAAAAACTTTCACTCAAAAAAATAGCAATACCTAATCCCAGAGGAATTGCAATCAACAAAGCAAGCAAAGAACTAATTAAAGTCCCATAAATTTGAGGCAATATTCCGTAGATATTTTTAACAGGATTCCATTCTGTGGTTGTCAAAAATTGCCATCCAAACCTTTGCATCGCAGGGAGAGCTATCCAAAAAAGTTCTGCAACAATATACACTGAAATTCCGACAATACCAAAAGCACAAAGCAGCGTCAAAATATAGAAAATTCTATCATTAGACATTCGATTTTAGATTTTAGATTTTGGATTGTAGAAGTCGGGTTTTTTTAAATAAACCCGACTTCTTTCTACAAGAGACTTCTTATGATTCTGCACATAACTTTTTATCCAACCGCTGCTCACAAAAAGATTTTTCTTCAGCGGTTAAATCTTTATGTTCCACATCTCGCCGTAGTAAAATACCATTATGACCCGCTAAAAAACGTGGTAATTGCTTATTTTCAATTACCTTGAGAGTGCGGATATCGTAAGTAGTATAAGTCGTTAGTTCCGGTGAATCAAACTTAATATCCACAACAGTCAAAGCTTTCCAAGGTGGAATTTTAGCATCAATCAAAGGTCGCGGTCCCGAACCTAAAATACCCATGTGTAATAATTGCAACTTACCACGATGAGCCGGGTAATAGGAATGATGATGACCACTAATATAAGTGTGAACATTGTAACGCTCCAGCATTTCCCGGATTTCGTCGGCATTTTCAATCACATCCCCAGGTTGATTACGACCGACAGCAACCGCATACAAAGGTAAATGACTGAGTAAAATCCGCATTTTTGCTTGTTGTGCTTGGGGACTTGCGAGAGTTTTTTCTACCCACTCCAACTTATCCTTGGGGATGCGATGAGAGGAACCATCCCAAGCCATAAAGAAGATATCTTTATACTCAAAAGTGTAATAAAAAGGAAATTCAAATTTGTCGATAAATTTTATCCCAGGATCATGATCTGGTTGATTCCAATAAGCTGATGCTAAATCTCGCTCGTTTTGAAATAGAAAAGTCCCCTTGATTCCCACAGCACCACTAGCATCATGATTACCAATTGTGAAACCGTAGGGAAGTTTAGCACGACGTAAGGGTGCTGCTACATGGTCATCAAAAGCAGCCCACATAGCTTTGATTTGTGCTTCCGAAAGAGTAGGTCTTTGTCCAGCAACCATATCTCCACTACAAACGACCATATCAGGTTTCCAAAATGGTAATAATGCAATACCTTTGTCCACCTCTGGGTCATAATCAGTGGAACCATAAACGCTGTTCAAGTCGCTAATCACCACTAAACGTACATCACCACGTTCTGGATTAACTAAACCGGAAGGTCCAGCGCTGTTGACAATCGCAGCTGTTTCCGGAGGTAAAGGTTGCTCTGAACTTTGCTGGGTTTGAGGTGCTGTCGGTGGTGTTTGTGGTGCTTGGGGATTTTGACAAGCGTGTAGCACCAGGGTTAAACATAACCCTAATATGCATCCAATGTAAATTCGAGGAGAAAAAAACCTCAAACGCATTTTTTTATAAGTCCCAGACGAATTTTATCGATAACCATAACTTGTTTTTTGCCAAGAGAACAGCAGATGATTATACATAAAAGAAAGGATATTTCAAGTTTTTAATTTTACATTTGATTAAAGTTTTATTAAACCAAAGTTAATTTAATCTTATAGACAGGGAACAGGGAATAGGGAAGGGCTGTATAACTGAGCAGTAAATATATAAATAATTTTCCTTGGCTACTTATAGATACCATCTTAAAAAAAAATCAAGATATTTTTTTACTTGTAACCAGGAAGAATAATATATATTATTGTGATTTTTATCCTTATAGATATTTAGATTAATTTTGAATCAAGCAACAAAATAATTATTTTAAGTGATGAAAGATATAGTAAAATCTGTCGGTACTATCCTCAATCAATATTACCAAATTACCAATCAATGATAATCGAGGTTGTAATGAAATCCAAATTTAATCTTTCTCGGCGAAGTTTTATTTTTTCAATGGTGGCTGTTGCTTTCGGGATAAAAGCTTGTCAGTCTCCAACCCAAACCGAAGCTAACCAGACAGACAATAATTCTAGCGTTAGTTTGTATGGTGCCGGTGCGACATTTCCAACTTTTTTATATCTACGGTGGTTTAATGAATATAATCAGAAAAATCCTAATATTGAAATTAGCTATCAACCAGTAGGTAGCGCCGCAGGTATTCAGCAATTTATGAGTAATACGGTGGATTTTGGAGCATCCGAAGTCACTTTAACAGCAGACGAACTTGGTCAAGTTAGTCAAGGAACGTTAATGATACCAACTGCTGCTGGTAGTATTGCGATTATTTATAATTTACCAGGAATAGAAAGCGGTCTCAAAATTTCACGTCAAATCCTACCGGACATTTTTTTGGGAAAAATTATTAAATGGAATGACTCAAAAATCGCTGAATTAAATCCAGATGTCAAATTACCAGATTTACCAATTACAGTTGTTTATCGTTCCGATGGTAGCGGAACTACGGCAGCTTTTACTGCTCACTTAAGCGCCATTAGTACCCAGTGGGAAAAAGAAGTTGGCACCGGACTAAATGTAAAATGGCCAACAGGTGTTGCAATTAAAGATAATGCAGGAATCAGCGCCCAAATTCAACAAGCAGAAGGAACAATTGGTTACGTTGAATACGCATTTGCCAAACAGTTAGATTTAGCAACTGTGGCTGTAGAAAATAAATCTGGTCAGTTTGTAGAACCAAATAATGATAGTACAGCCAAAGCCTTAGCAACCATCAAACTCTCAGAAGATTTAACTGGTTCTGTTGCTGATCCAGATGCTGCTGATTCCTATCCTATCATTACTTATAGTTGGCTTTTAGTTTACAAACGCTACGAAGACTCTCAAAAAGCCAAAGCATTAAGAGAAGTTATCGAATGGGGATTGACTGAAGGGCAAAAATTTGGTCCAGAATTGGGTTATGTACCTTTACCATCAGAAGTTGTGAATAAAGCTTCTGCTGCACTATCTCAAATTACTTAAAGGAAGTTTTATTTGTTTATTTTTTCTAATAAATGTAGCTAAAATCAAAGCTGCTTATCGACAAAGATAACAGAGATTATTACTTTGAATTGTTAGCTAGATAACTAAATTGACATCTAGCCAAATACTAGGGTAAAACTTGAATAGTTAGACCACTATTGTGTTATTTATTAAGGAATATTAATCATACAGAAACAAGTAAAATATACTGAGAGTAAAGTGTTAATTATTTATGACTGTCTAATTGCAACAAATGTAACAAAATGGAGAAATAAATGTATTTAAAGCAAATTTATCGATTTGGTAAATAACTGCCAAAGTGGCAACAACCGACCTGAAAATTTGTTATTCATTTATTTACCAACTTGGTTAAATTTCTTTTTGAAAGCATTAAATTAGAGTGTAATTAATTAAAGATGTTATCGGGGAAAAAAATTATAATGCTGAATAATTATTTACAGTTAAACTCAGTAAAGGAAAAAAATACATTATCTGAATTTCTCACAAGTAAGTGATAAGCGTTGAGTGACGAATTGATTTTCCCACTACTCACTACTACTTCCAACTTCCTTCTTGTTTGTGAGAAATGCGGGATTAACATTACTCTCTTGCCCTAAACAGATTATTTATATCTCTCTAGCTGTTTTCGCTGCGTCTAGCAAGGTTTTTTTTACAGCTAATCTTATAGGGGAATAGGAGTAGTTGAATCCTTTATTTGCATAACTTGCCGGGGAACGCCGGTTAGTGCAGGCTTTGAAGGCGGTGTACCGTCTTGGCATCTACATTTGACCGCGAAAGGTGGTCAGCGTTATACCGCTGACTTTTCAACTACCCCATTGATTGAATAATTGTTTGTAACTAACTCAAAAATTTCATATCAGGAATGAAATGTCCTTTGATAATAGATATTTCATCACCATTTCACAAGCCACTTGTTCTATTGCAAAAATCAGACCTAATTTTTTGTGTGGCTATAGAATCTAAAATGGTATTTGATATAGTTACAAATTAGAGGGGAAAGCGCAAAAACTACTTTTTTAAAAACCGTACTAGCATGATTGGTCAGTTACTAGCAGGACGTTACAAAGTTCTCCAAATATTAGCTGAAGGAGGCTTTGGACAAACTTATATATGTTCGGATATTCACCTTCCCGGAAAACCTAAATGCGTTCTAAAGCATTTAAAGACTACTAGTACCTCACGGTCAGCTTTAGAAGCAGCTAGAAGGTTGTTTCAAAAAGAAGCCGATACACTACAACAGTTGGGAAATCACGACCAAATACCCAGACTATTAGCTTATTTTGAAGACAATAATCAATTTTATTTAGTACAAGAATTAATCGAAGGACATTCTTTTAGTCGGGAATTACCCAAAGGAATAAAGTTAAGTCAAAGCCAAGTTATAGCTATTTTGACCGAAATATTGTCGATTTTACAATTTGTCCACAATCAAGGAGTAATTCACCGTGATATTAAACCTGATAATCTAATTAGACGTACTTCAGATAATAAATTGGTCTTAATTGATTTTGGTGCAATCAAACAAGTACGCAGCCAAACGGCAACCAACACCGGACAACAAAATGTGACCCTAGTTGTAGGAACGCGGGGCTATATGCCTTCCGAACAAATCAGACGTTTACCGCGCCCTAGTAGCGATATTTACGCTTTGGGAATGATCGCTATTCAAGCATTAACGGGTATATATCCTTACGAACTTCAAGACGATCCGAATACCGGAGAAATACTTTGGGAACATCTGAGAGAAGTAGACTCAGCCTTTAGTGAAGTTTTAAATAAGATGACACGCTACCATTTTAAAGAGCGTTATCAAACTGTCGATGAAGTCATACAAGCGTTAAAAGAATTACCAATTCTGCAAGAATCAGCTTTAACTGTACAAACTAATCATAATAATTTGTGCGAATTGACTTTAGAGTGGGAAGAAGCAAACGAAACTAAAACTTATAAAATTACCAATAATCAATTAAGTAAAATTCCTGGTAAATTTCGTATCGGTCGCGACCCCCAAGATTGCGATATTGTTTTATCAGAACCGACAGTATCTGCGTTACACGTAGAAATATTTTTCAATCAGGAAAAAGAAAAATTTTATTTGCGAAATCTCCGTCAGAAAAATCCACCAATTCTTGATGGTCAATTACTTTTAGCAGGAGAAATGCCACTTTCTATCTCCAGTGTAATGCGTTTGGGGCAGCAGAATTTAAAAGTCAAGGAAATTACTTCCCAACAGTCTCCTAGCAACTATATTCCTGAAGATTACAAACATAATAAACTTGCTATTATACCACAACAGCCGATAACCAAAACTGCACGACTTCCCAAAATCAACAGCAATTTAGAAAAACCCCCAACTACAACTTCACCTCCAGAAACTACAGATTCAATAATGCCAACATTCAAAAATGTACTACCGATTGGGGTACAAACTATAGGTGTTGCGACTGTTTTAGCTGCTGTGGGAGGATTCGCATTAATCAATACTGGTCAATTAGGTAAAGCCAATTCGCAACACAACAATTTGCTATCACAACAACCCCAACTGTGTCGCATTGTTGCTCCCACAGAGTTAACAAAATTACCAGAATTACGCCATCAACCTTATAGAGAAGTGGAAGGATTTAAAGAATTGAATCAAGCCGAGAAAGTTTTGTTCCTAAAGACTCAAGGTGATTTTGTCCAAATTAAACTTTCCGATGGTACTCAAGGTTGGATTTTTTGGGACCAACTACAGCCTTGTGATTAATAGACAAGCACCTTTAAGAGTTATCAGTTATCAGTTATCAGTTATCAGTAACGTTTATACTTGGGAAAGGGCTAGTCCCCCACCGATCGTTGGTGGTCGGCGTCTTCTGTATTAGTTTAAATCCCTCACCATACTAAGAGTGTTTACTGTTCACTGTATGACGCTACCGCGCTTCACTGTTTTAAACTTGGATCTTTAACCTTCGACCTTCAACCTTTGACCTTTACTGGTAACTGATAATACGTATTTTCCTGCTGGCGTGACTAATGATACGTAAATAAAATAATACATATTATTAGCTTTTTGCGTTCCAGACTGATTCATAGATTGTTTTGAAGTGGTAGTGTTGGAACAATATTTTTTCATGAACATCTATGAAATTTATCCGTATAACTACTCCCAAGCTATGAATAGGAAGTTATCTGAAACCAAATCTACAACTTTAAGTATGTAGTTTTTAATAAATAATTAGCACCAATGAGGAGATAGGGTTTTATGTCATTAGAACGGGTTGATGCTTTCTACAAAGATTTGATGATAAATCAAGAAGTTTACGAAGAATACTATAAAAAGTGTTCTGTAAAAGGTACTTTTGGTGTCTGGAGTTGGGATAAAACCAAGATAGTTGATTTTGCTGCGACTTTAGGTTACGAATTTTCCGAATCAGAATTAGATGAGGTTTTATTTAATGCGGGAGCGTTAACTGATAATAAATCTTTTAATTTACGTTAATAAGTAATGCGTGGATATTGAGTTTAAATTTCAAGGTTTAATTTCAAGATTAAAATACCTCTTACTTATTAACATCAGAAAAATTAGTTAGGTAGAATTTTTGATTAGACACAAAGACTTGTATCGATTTGATATTAGGTCTTTGTGTCTTAATAAACTACGATTAAAATCGCGCTCCTGGTTCTTTCAAAAACTCTTTTTCTTCCGGAGTTGAAGGTCTTCCCAAAATGATATTACGATGGGGAAAACGTCCAAAACGTTCAATTACCGACCGATGACGAATTGCGTTTTCAATAGCACTTGCACTATCTTTGTCCCCACTAACTTTCTGGAATAACTTTACCGCTTGACGCTGATGGTCAATATTTTCGCTGTGTACAAAAGGTAAGTACACAAACCAACGCTGTACGTTTAATAATTGACGATCGTAACCTTGAGCGATGGCAAGATGTGCAGTTGAGAGTGCTTCCCAATCGGTAGCAAAGGCTTGGGGAGTTTCGCGAAAGATATTCCGAGGAAATTGATCTAATAGCAGAATCAAAGCCAAACAGCTCAAGGGAGAATCTTTCCATTCATCTAAGTATCCTCCTGCTGCTTTTTCGTAATCTATAAGAAAACGTCTTCGTAATTCTTCATCAAACTCTGGTTCTTTCGCAAACCAAACTTTTTTGGGTTTACCGTAGTCCGCGTCTTCCGGATTACCAAACCAAAAGTTAAGAATTTCATTTGCCTGTGACATCGCTTTTACATTCCCTTACAAAGGACTTGTCGCATTTTACGCATATTAGCAGGCAATTCAAAATTCATCGCTTGTTGAATAAACATTGAAGGTATAGGAATGATCGGAGTAGCTTGTACTGAATAAGTCAACAGAGTACCGTTACCATAGTCTTGCAACTTGATATCCGCACTGAAATCATGAAAAGTACCTTTATCAAGTTTAAATTGGATTTTGTTGCCAAAATCTTCGACTACATTTAAATATATATCGACTTTCGCCGTAAACATCATAAAAGCTTTTTGTGCTGCCTGATACAGACGTTTGACTTCGCCCTTGTGTATAATTTCACTCTTGGTAATGTCAGGGAAGTACTGTACCCAACGTGGATAATCAGTTATATTTTGCCAGACTTGAGAACGTACTAGTGGTAAATACATTTTGGCACTAACACAGCCACCCCAGGCATTATGAGAACGTGTTTCTACTAAAATTTCGCCGCTCAGTAATGCTGCTTGCTTATCCTGACTCCAAGTCATATCAGAACCTGTAGTAAATAAGTCTGAAAAAAAAGACGCAGACATAATATTTCGCTTGCTCCTCGATATTCCACACACACTTTGACAAAGGATAAGAACTCTATAATTTGTAATTTTTAATTTTTATAATTTATATAGAGCCTTATTCTAATATTCTAATTCCAGTCCAATATACAAGTATTCCGGAACTAGGTTTGACTGTAGTCTATTATTCCCAAAATTTACCTAAAAATATGTCAACATTATCACTAATATTGTAAAGAGTTGATGTTAAAGAGTTGGTGGATAGTGGATGGTGGATAGTGGTTGGTGGATAGTGGTTGGTGGATAGTGGATGGTGGATAGTGGTTGGTGGATGGTGGATAGTGGTTGGTGGATGGTGGATGGTGGTTAGTAGAAAATAACAACTGTCAACTGTCAACTATCAAATGTCAACTATTTCGCTAGAATGTCACAAACACTGTTAATTAAAGAGGAATATGAGGTGAGCCAATCATCTAAATTGAATCAAAAATTAACCCAAGCTTTTGGGATGTTTTTGGGAATTGCGATCGCGGTATGGGTACTCAGGGGTTTAGGTATCCTGACTTTTGTTCCTGGGGGAGTTATTTTACTGTTATTCTTGGCTGCAATTGCTTTCGGGATTCTGAGCTACGTGCAAAAAATTTGGTGGCGTTTTTAGCTAGCTTTTTTTATATGTACTTTTTAGATGTACAAGTAAAAAGGGCGGATTTTTTCTTAATATAAGAATTAGTTTATAAATAGTTCGGAAGTTGCAACCATTAAAAATTGTAATTGTAGGTGGTGGGGCTGCGGGGTTTTTTGCGGCTTGTTCAGCGGCTAAAACCAACGAGAATGCCTCTGTTCTCTTACTTGAAGCAAGTCGCGAATTATTGGCGAAGGTGCGGATTTCTGGCGGGGGACGCTGTAATGTGACTCACGCTGTTTTCGATCCGAAAAATTTTATCCAAAATTATCCCAGAGGTTCAAAAGCTTTATTGGGTGCTTTTTTTCGTTTTCAAGCTCAAGATACTGTAAATTGGTTTACTTGTGAGGGAGTGAAGCTAAAAACTGAAGCGGATGGACGGATGTTTCCCATTACTGATAATTCGGAAACAATTGTGGATTGCTTGATCAAAACTGCTTGTGCTTATCGGGTAGAAATTCGCACGGGTTCACCTGTAGTAGCGGTGAAATTTCAAGAATTAGAAGATAAATCTAGATTTGAAATTGTACTTAAATCTGGAGAAATTTTACAATGCGATAAATTGTTGTTAGCAACTGGTAGTAATCCTGTAGGTTACAGAATCGCCAAACAACTAGGTCATCAAGTTGAACCAACAGTTCCTTCTTTATTTACCTTCAATATTTTAGATCAAGAATTGCGAAACTTAGCTGGTGTTAGTGTTGACTCCGTACAGCTACGTTTATCGGTACCGGGAAAACCGCAGCTAGAACAATTAGGGCCGTTATTAATTACTCATTGGGGTTTAAGTGGTCCTGCGGTACTAAAACTTTCGGCTTGGGGTGCGAGAATATTCCATGAATGCGGCTACAAAGGTACTTTGTCTATTAATTGGCTACCCAATTTAAATCAAGAACAATTGCGAAAAGAATTATTACAGGTCAAAAGCGAACATGGAAAAAGGGCGATCGCCTTACACCGAGGAATTAAATTACCCCATCGCTTATGGCAATATCTCATATGCCGCGCCGGTATAGAAAAAGAAACACGTTGGGCAGAATTACTTAAAAAGGATTTAAATAAGTTAGTAGAGGAACTCACTCAAGGACAATACATCATCGGTGGTAAAGGAGTTTTTAAAGACGAATTTGTTACCTGTGGGGGGATTAAACTCAAAGAAGTCAACTTTAAAACAATGGAAAGCCGTTTGGTAAAAGGACTTTACTTTGCCGGAGAAATCCTTGATATCGATGGTATTACCGGCGGTTTTAACTTCCAAAGCGCTTGGACAACCGGATATTTAGCGGGTTTGGGAATGGGAAGTTAGGAGTTGACAGTTGACAGTTAATTTCTCCC
>NZ_JADEWL010000016.1 GCF_015207665.1 Plectonema cf. radiosum LEGE 06105 | reverse complement strand
GGCTTACCATCTCCCCATCTCCCCATCTCCCCATCCCCTTGTCCCCTTCGTCATCTACTCAAAGTAGCAATAAATGTATCAAGAGGCTGAGAAAGGTATTTATATCGATTACCTTGAGCAGTTTGAGGTGTAAAAATTAGCTTAAAAACTACGGAGATTCACCCTAATGGATGAACGCCGTCTGCGGGAATATGTTGCTCTGATTAAGGAACTGTTAAACTGTCCTGATGGAGAGGAGTTTGTAATCTTAAAAGCCAATACACAATTGGTTGATGAAGATTTAATTATGGTGATGGAGCAGATAGCCATCAAAGCAGAAGCGCAAGGTGCAACGGGAACTACTGAGTTCTTACGCAATTTAGCTCAAGAGCTAAAAGTTATGTTAACACAAGCAACGAAGACGTTTAATTCTGAAGATGATGAACGTCCATCTGCTTATTTAAAATTGATTGAAACGTTAATGAGTTGCCCTAGTGGGAGCGAAGCTGAAATATTGCGTAAAAATCAAGATTTAGTTGATACGCAATTCGTTTTAACTTTAGCACAAGTGGCAGGAATAATGGCAGAAATTGGTGAGCAAAAAGCTTCGCAATTTTTGCAAGGGATTGCGACACCTTTAGCTGAGGGAATGAAAGGTTCTTTACCTGCTCTCAAACCTGCTCAAAATTATTTGGATTTTCTGGGAGAAGTATTACGAACTACTTCTAACAGTAATGGTAATGCAAAAGTTGTATATCCTCTATTGGCTGCGAATTTAGATAAACTAAATACGCATTTTGCTCAAGTTATGGAAAACTGGGTAAAAGAGACTATAGAGAAAGTACAACCATCAATAGCCCATAACGTCGTCGTCGATATTGTAAATTTTAGTGTATTAATTCAACAGTTCTCTTTAGGTAATAAATCTGAGAACTTAGAAATTGCGATTACTGGCTATCAGGTCGCGTTAGCTTATTTTAATCGCGATAAGTACCCAGAAGAATGGGCTGGAACTCAGAATAATCTTGGAAATGCACTTGTTGAACGTATTAATGGGGACAGTGCAGACAATTTGGATGAAGGTATTAAATGTTATGAGCGTGCATTAGAAGTTTACCAGCGCGATTTATTTCCCGAAGATTGGGCTATGACTCAAAATAATTTGGGGACGGCTTATAAAGGTAGGGAAAAGGGGGATCAAGCAGAAAACCTCGAAATCGCTATTCAATACTATTTCGCGGCATTAGACGTATATCAACGTTCGGTATTTCCGTATCAATGGGCGGCAATTCAGTATAACTTGGGTAATGTCTATTGCGATCGCGTTGCTGGCGACAAAGCTGAAAATATGGAAATCGCTATATTATCTTACAATGCAGCCTTAGAAGTGTATCAACCGAATCTGGTTCCCCAACAATGGGCTATGACTCAATATAATTTGGGTAATACTTATAAACAGCGTATTCGTGGGGATAAAAACGAAAATTTGCGAAAAGCTGACGAATGTTATCTGGCTGCGATGAATGTTTATAAGCGATATCGCGATCCTGAAGAATAAGTGATTCTGTTTCTTACACACACTTTAGAAAAACCCGGCTTTTGATTTCTAAAAGTCGGGTTTTTACTTTCGTCAAAGGCGATCAAAAACCAAATTTTGATATTCTTGCTCGGTAAAAATATCAAAAGTGCTTTCAACTCTATCTAAAAATACTAATCCGCTCATATGGTCGTATTCATGTTGAAAAATACGAGCAACAAAGTCTGTCAATTCTTGTTTTTGTAATTTACCGTATCTATCAGTATATTCAACTTCAATAGTCTTATATCTCGGAACTAAACCTCTAATTCCCGGAATACTCAAGCAACCTTCCCAATCTTTGATAATCTCATCAGCATAATTAACAATTCGAGGATTAATCATTGCTGTTGGCTCCATCAAAGGAGCATGGGGATATCTTAGATTAGGACGAGAAGCAACGATAAAGATACGATAACCCACGGCAACTTGTGGTGCTGCAATACCAACACCATTAGCCTCGCTTACTGTTATCAATAAATCATCAATTAATTTTTGAATAGTTTTGTCTTCAATATTATTAACAAACTCAGCTTTTTGCCGCAGAATCGGATTACCTAATTGAATAATAGGAAGTTTTTCAGACATTATATAAAAGTTAGGAGTTTGGAGTTAGGAGTTTGGAGTTAGGAGTTTGGAGTTTGGAGTTAGGAGTTAGGAGTTAGGAGTTAGGAGTTAGGAGTTAGGAGTTAGGAGTTTGGAGTTTGGAGTTGCGACGGTGATAATCGGAGATAAGCTAGGAAGCATATTAATAGATTATTGTTCACTGTATGTAACTACGTGCCACACTGCGCTACACTGTCAACTGTCCCCCACACTCCTAACCACCCTGTCGGGTTGTAGGTAAAGGAGCAGGTCTAACTGCTAAATTTATAGTTCTGCCGTTGCGTTGCACTTCTATATTTAACGATTGACCAATTTTACTATTTTCTACTAATTTTTGTACGTCTTCATTATTATTTACGGACTGCTTATTAATGCTAACGATAACATCTCCGGCTTTTAGTCCGCCTTGAGATGCTGGAGAACCACGCATAATCCGCATTAATAAAACACCTTTATCTGCTGAAATACTCGGACTTCCTAGTTCGCTGTTGAGTTTTTCTTTGATTTCCGGTGTCAGCGTCACCATCTGAATTCCTAAATAGGGATGGTCTACTCGACCTTTAGCAATTAATTCTTGAGAAATTCTTTTAACTGTATTTACCGGAATCGCAAATCCTAAACCTTGAGCGCCTCTAATAATAGCAGTGTTCATCCCTATTACCTGTCCGCTAGCATTTAATAAAGGTCCGCCGGAATTACCGGGGTTAATTGCAGCATCAGTTTGAATATAATCAACTCGCTTATCAGCAGCAGCACCAATATCACGGCTAGAACGTCCTGTAGCGCTGATAATTCCGGAAGTTACCGTGTAGTTTAAACCTAAAGGATTACCAATGGCAATTACCGCTTCTCCTGGTTGTAGTGCTTCAGAGTCTCCCAAACCTACAGTAGGTAAATTATCTGCATCAATTTTAATTACAGCAACATCTGTTACCGGGTCTTCACCTAATACTTGTCCGTCAAATTTGCGACCATCTTTCAATTCAACGGTTACTCGATCGGCTCCGTCTACTACGTGAGCATTAGTTAATATTTCACCGTTGGAGTTGATAATAAATCCAGAACCATTACCCCTTTGTTCTCTTTCTCTGGGTTGTATCGGTGAGCCATTACCAAAAAATCTCCGTAAAAACGGATCGTCAAGTTCATCTGAAAGACCGGAACTTACTGCTCTAGAAGTATCAATCCGCACTACAGCCGGACCAACTTCCTGTACCACCGAGACCACAAAGTTAGGGTCTCTTGACTCTTTGAAGATTGCAGGAGGAGCAATTTTAGGTACATTATTATTTTGATTATTTGGATTGTTTTGATTGCCAGCCTGCGCCTGAGTATCTGGGGTGTTGCGACCTATAATATTACCAAGATTAGAACAACCATTAAGCAAAATAGTGCTAATGGCAACAATAAAAGTTAAGATAAAGTTTCTTACCCAAAACTGCTGGGTCTGATTTTTTGTATAAATTTTACTTGATTGTCGTTGACTGTCTTTTCTGTTCATGTGATTTTAGCTCTCCGTGTGAGTGGGTGAATGATAGGATATTGCCTACTGGATAAATATAAGAGTAACTACAAATTAAAATTTAGTTTTGGGTTTAGATTGCCTGAGTATCAGGTTTTTGGCAAGGCTA
The DNA here is from genome assembly GCF_015207665.1 of Plectonema cf. radiosum LEGE 06105. Classification (GTDB taxonomy): domain Bacteria; phylum Cyanobacteriota; class Cyanobacteriia; order Cyanobacteriales; family Nostocaceae; genus Rivularia; species Rivularia radiosa_A. Next base: position 83,416 of record NZ_JADEWL010000016.1, on the reverse strand, counting down.
CTTATTTAATATCTTGTTGTTTTGTGACGATTACCTCACAATCGATGGTTAAAATGTCTGAAAAAATAGAAAATTTATGGTCTCAAGTCTTGGAACGCTTGCAGCTAGAACTTTCGCGTCCCACATTTGAAACTTGGATTAAAACCGCGATCGCCGAAAAGTTAGAAAACAACTGTTTGGTAATTCGTACTCCCAATCCTTTTGCTCGCAATTGGTTACAAAAGTATTACATAAAAACGATTGCTTCAGTAGTTCAGGATATTCTCGGTCATCCGGTAGATATTTATTTTACAGTTACAAGCGGTGATTCAGCTTCCGAAATCAACGAAGGCGAACCAAGGAATGAATTACGTCTATCTACAACTATTCCGGGAAATATCGGTAAAAATGAGCAGAAAACATCTATTTTAAATCTAAAATATGTATTTTCCCGTTTTGTAGTTGGTGCAAACAATCGTTTAGCTCATGCTGCGTCTTTAGCGGTTGCAGAATCTCCCGGTAAGGAATTTAATCCTTTGTTTTTATATGGTGGTGTGGGATTGGGGAAAACTCATCTGATGCAGGCTATCGGTAATTATCGCTTGGAAATTTTCCCTTCAGCTAAAATATTTTATGTTTCTACTGAACAGTTTACTAATGATGTCATCAGCGCTATTCGTAATGACAGCAGACAAAGCCTCCGAGAACGTTACAGGGCTACTGATGTACTTTTAGTTGATGACATACAGTTTATTGAAGGTAAAGAATCAACTCAAGAAGAATTTTTTCATACTTTTAATACTTTATATGAAGCTGGTAAACAAGTCGTTATTGCTTCTGATCGTCCCCCCAATCAAATCCCTCGTCTCCAAGAAAGATTATCTTCCCGCTTCTCTATGGGATTAATTGCTGATATTCAAGCACCAGATTTAGAAACTAGAATGGCTATTTTACAAAAAAAAGCCGAAGATGAAAACTTACGTTTACCCAGAGATGTTATAGAATACATTGCTTCCAACTACATAAATAATATTCGAGAATTGGAAGGTGCATTAATTCGAGCAATGGCTTATGTTTCCATTTGGGGTTTACCTATGACTGTGGAAAATATTAGCTCGGTTTTAGAGCCACAAACTGAGAAAGTAGAAGCAACTCCCGTAGCAATTTTAAGTATAGTCGCCGATACCTTTAATATTTCTATCGAAGACCTCAAAAGTAATTCGCGACGCAGAGAAATTAGCTGGGCGCGACAAATCGGAATGTATTTAATGCGTCAATATACAGATTTAAGTTTACCTCGAATCGGCGAAGAATTTGGCGGTAAAGACCATACGACGGTTATGTACAGTTGTGACAAAATTACTCAACTTAAAGAAACCGACCACAATTTAGTACAAACTTTACGTCAACTTGGCGATCGCATTAATATAAATGGCTCTAGTACCGCACGGCGTAAATAAAGTACCCATTTTTTAAACTCAGATTGATACTCATGATTAGATTTTCAGATCGATATCTTACTTGCGCCAACCTGTACTAGGTGAAAATCAAAAATCAAAAATCAAAAATGTTTTCTTTCTTGGATATAATAAGTTATCTATTGGGCTACTTCTTTATTTAATAGTTAACATAAGTATAAAAATAAATTAAAAGCAAATATATTTGTGGAAAATTAGCAGAAAAACTGTGGAAAATTTATTTAAGTATAAATACTCTGTGGAAAAAAAGTTAGTTTTTCCACAGCTTTTTCCACAATTAGCTTTTAGTAGAAGTGTCTTTGAGGAAGACTGTGGTAAGTTTTCCACAACTTGAAAAAATATAGGGGTGAATATTGCCCTAATGTTTATTTAACGACAAATGTACGATTTCGGAATTTGTGCTGAGATTTTCACTAAATAATCTGGATAAATATATAGTGTGGTAAAAAATACTGCATAAGCAGATTGTTTTAAGGATAAAGTATCGATTTTCACATGGCTCCAAAGCAAGAAAAATTAGGCTTTTATCAACTCGAAAACTCTTTTTCTTGTTTTACTTTGTCGCTTTCTCGACTTCTTCTGCTTCTTCGATAGATAAATCTTCAGAAATAAACTGGATTAGTTTGGCATCAATGCTAGCCAATCTTATGTTTAATGGTATGTACAAGCCATATGCAGCATCCGTAAAATACACCATGAAACTAGTTTGCAACCAAAGCGATTTAAATACTCATCTTTCACTAACCTTTCGTGCTGTTCCTTCACGTCCGACTCATCCTATACTTGCTAATGTGCTACTACAAGCAGATGTTGCTAGTGGTCAAGTAAGTTTGACAGCTTTCGATCTAAGTTTGGGAATTCGTACCACATTCAAAGCCGAGGTTTTAGAATCCGGAACAATTACTCTTCCAGCCAAGCTACTTAATGATATAGTTTCTCGTTTACCATCGGGAGAAATAACGCTCTACATCGACGAATCATCGGATACAGAAAATCATTCGATGGGAGAAGGTTTAACCGTCACTCTCAAGCCACAAAGCGGACGATATCAAGTACGAGCAATGAATGCTGAGGAATTTCCGGAATTACCTGTAACTGAAAACGATAAAGCAATTCATCTGACTGTGAGTGCCTTAATTGAAGGTTTAGAGGGTTCCCTATTTGCGACAAGTGCAGATGAAAGCAAACAAGTACTTACAGGAGTACATTTGACAGTTAAAAAAGACAGTTTGGAATTTGCAGCCACTGACGGACATCGTTTAGCAGTAGTAGAAACTAGCAACGACAATTTAGATGCTGATGATGAACAGTTAGATTCTTTAGAGGTAACATTACCAAACAAAGCTTTACGAGAATTAGAAAGAATGCTAGCCCATAGTTCCAAAGAAGATGAACCTGTAGCAATGTATTTTGATCAAGGACAAGTAGTTTTTGAATGGCAAAATCAGCGTTTAACCAGTAGAACTTTAGAAGGACAATATCCAGCTTATCGTCAACTTATACCCAATCAATTTGAACGAGAATTAACTTTAGATAGAAAACAACTTATTAGTGGATTAGAAAGAATTGCGGTATTTGCAGACCAAAAAAATAATATTGCTAAAGTTAGCATTGATAGTGAATCTCAGGAAATTACCTTGTCAGTAGAAACTCAAGAAATTGGTAGTGGAATGGAATCTATGCCAGCACAGATATTAGGAGAAGATATTGATATTGCTTTTAATATTAAATATTTGATGGAAGGTTTAAAAGCACTACCTTCGGCAGAAATTCAAATGCAATTAAACAATAATTTAGCTCCCGTTATTTTTTCTCCCATCGGAGGAGTGAAAATGATTTATTTAGCAATGCCAGTACAATTAAGGAGTTAGGAGTTAGGAGTTAGGAGTTAGGAGTTGAAAACTAAATACCCCCCAATTCTAATCACGGATTAAAAAGGATTACACCGATTACACGGATTTTTATTCCCAATTACCCATTACCCATTACCCATTACCCATTACCCATTACCCATTACCCATTACCCATTACCAATTACCCATTACCAATTACCCATTACCAATTACCCATTACCTGATTTACTTTGCTTAATTGGAATTTTAATGGAAAATTCTGTGCCTTTACCGGGTACAGAATTGCATTTGAAAACACCACGATGTTTATCAACTATTATCTGATAACTAATTGATAATCCTAAACCAGTTCCTTTTCCTACTGGTTTAGTTGTAAAAAATGGGTCAAACATTCGTTTAATAACTGCTTCTGTCATACCTAAGCCGTTGTCGGCGATACGAATTACGATTTGATTTTTATCTTGACTCATCTGGGTACAAATCATGATTTTAGGAATTAGAGATTGATTATTATCAGTTTCTTGTTCCCAAAAGCTTTTACTAGCTCCTTCTTCTAATGCATCAATTGCGTTACTAAAAAGATTCATAAATACTTGATTCAATTGTCCGGGATAACATTCAATTTTAGGTAAATTACCGTATTGTTTAATTAATTGGATACCAGAAAAATCTGATTGTGCTTTTAAACGGTATTGCAAAATTAATAATGTACTATCAATCCCTTCGTGAATATCAACAACTTTTAAATCTGATTCGTCGAGTCGGGAAAAATTGCGTAAAGATAAAACAATTTCGCGAATTCGTGATGCTCCTATTTTTATCGAAGACAGCATCTTCGGTAAATCATCAATTAAAAAGTCTAAATCAATTTCTTCGGCTCGCTCGTTAATTTCCGAATTATTTTGATCGCAGTTGTGTTGATAAAGTTCTAAAATACCAAGTAAATCTTCTATATATTGATGAATATAATCAATATTCCCGTAAATGAAGTTAACAGGATTATTAATTTCGTGTGCTATTCCTGCCACTAATTGTCCTAAAGAGGACATTTTTTCACTTTGAATTAATTGGGTTTGGGCTTTTTTTAAATTGCTAAGTGTTGTTTTTATTTGTTCAGTTTGTAATCTACTTTGAGCGAGTAATTCTGCTTGTTGGAGTGCTACTCCAAATTGAGCCGCAGTTTGACATAAAAATTTTATCTCCGATGCTTCCCAGTGACGAGGTGCAGAATTTTGATAAGCTGCAAGTAAACCCCAAAGTTTTTCTCCCCTAAAAATCGGTGCAACAGCATATGCTTTTGCTTGAATTTGCTCTAAAAATTCTAGATGACAATCAGCATAACCACTTTGATAAATATCATCTATTACAATACTTTCATTGAAGCGACATCTTCCACCTTGGGTTTCTTGTAAATAAGTATCTTTCCAAGCCTTATTAGTATCCGAATCTAGCAGTTTTACCCAGCCTTCACCGACATACTCGGCAATAAATTCACCGCTCCAATCTTGATTAAAACGGTATACTGCGACTCGATCACCTTGCAACCATTGACATACTTGTTGAGTTGTAGTTTGAAAAATAATGTCTAAATCTAAAGATTCGCGAATTTTGGTAACTACTTCAAACAAGATTTGTTGTTGTTCAGTTGCTTGTTGTAATGCGTGTGTACGCTGTTTGACTTGGTTTTCTAAGTTGTTATTAAAAGCTTGCAGTTGTTGATATAATTCGTATTGATGAATTGCAACAGCAAATTTTTCAGCCAATTTTTCAGCTAATTCTATTTCTTCTTTAGTCCATTGACGAGCTTGTGATGTTTTAAATTCTCGCCATACTTCAAATGATTTTCGTGGATAAGTTTGCCTGTTATCGGCATCAATTTGTCCAGCCCAAAGGGTTTCTGTATTTATTTCTTCACGAAAAATAGTTAAATAACCGAGCAATTGCTGATGATAAATCAGCGGAATCATCAAAATGCTGCGAATTTTATTGGGTTGAAAAGCAACTTGCAGATTTCGCAAGCCAGATATTTGATGGATATCGGAAATTCCCCAAACATGATAGTTACTAGATTTGTAGTATTCCTTCCAAATGCTATACTGTTCCATCAAGGAATATTTTGCTAATTCTGGCATTATTGGTTGAAGACCGTCAGTATAAACTTTTATTAATTCACTTATAAATTCACTGTCAGTTTCTAAGCATTCCGTGAAATTTTTATCAACTTGATTTCTTATACAAAGTCTACCTCCACAACCCTCAAAAGCCGCAACAGCTTGCTCTAAAGCTGGCTGCAAGGGGATATCTTTCAATGAATGCAACAAAGTGACGATACTACTAATAACCGCTTCTCTTCGAGCTTGTTCGCGGGCTTGAGTGAGAAGAATACTTTGAGCAATGGCTATCGATAATTGATTTACAACCATTTGCATTATGTTTAATTCTTGTTCCGAAATCGAGCGGGATTCTGAATGGTGACATACTAATAACCCCCAAAGTTGCTCTTGATGAAAAATAGGTGTGACTACAGAAGACTTTACCCCCATTGCTGTTAAATATTCAACATGACATGGGTCTACAGTGCGGTATGATATGTCTTCTGAAAGAATTTCTCCGGTTTCGGTTTCATATACCGGACTTTTCCCAATTTCTCCCGTTTCGACATTAACAACCGAACGTACTCGCGATTTAATAAACATTTCCCTAGCATGAGGGGGAATATCATCTGCTGGAAAATTTAACCCTAATAAAGAAGGTAATCTATGATTAATTGATTCCGCAAATACTTGACCGCTACCATCAGAATGAAAACTATAAATCATTACCCGGTCAGTAGCAAGAAAAATTCTGAGTTCCGAGACTATTTTTGCAAGGGTTTCTTTTAATTCTAATGAATGACGAATGCAGTTTGTAATCCGGTACAGTAAATCGTCTTGCTCGATATTTATCGATAAGTGTTTATGCTGGGATAAAGTCATTTTTATTAGAGGGAACAGCTAATTTATTTTTATTAAATCTAAAAATATTGTGAAATATTTCCCACGATAATGTCTTCAGTAAGAACACTTACCCTAATTTAATTAAAATTTAATTTTTCAGTTTATAGTTGTTAATAATTTGAGGGTTTAAAAATTATTTCTTGACAAATTAATTCTGTTATCTTCAACTATGTAGGTGGGACGATGCCCACCTGAGATAAATGATAACTAAGCCTTAACAACTTCCGCAAAACGGATTTTTAAATAATCTTCTTCCATTTTTGCTCCTACTGGTTGCAGTGCGGCTAAAGCTTGTGGTAGAACCAGATTGCGACGATGATTACCAATAGTAATGTTTAATTCATCGCCACTTTTGCTCAGATTTACTTTGTCTTTGGCAATGCCGGGTAGATATAATTCCAAACTATATTGATTTTGGTCTTGAATAACTCGAATTGTATTTTCTTTGTAATAAACCTGAGTCGGGTCTTCATCTTTGTAAAGTGTTTCTTTGAGTCTTTCTAAAGCTGCTAAACCACACATTTCTTCAGAAAAAAGCGGAACTTCCTTGACGGGTAAAGGATGAAAATTTTCATGAAGTTGTTGACGATATTGTTCTTGATTTTCTTTCCATCTTTGGAAAAATGGGTCTTGTACTGATTGGGGAATAATCCGATTTGCTATTACTAAATCCGTCGCGACATTGTACAAACTTAAATAAGCATGAGCGCGGAGAGATTCTTTAATTACCATCTTTTCGGGGTTAGTAACCAGACGCACCGAAGTTTGAGTATTGTCAGTTAATACTTTTTCTAGGGCTTCGATTTGCTGATAAAATTCATAAGGTGCATCCATTACCTCTCGATCGGGTAACGAAAAACCAGCAATCGGTCTAAAAATCGGCTCTACCAACGGACGCAGTGCTACCGAAATATTTTGAAAAGGCTTATAAAAACGCCGCATATACCAACCACCAACTTCCGGTAAACTCAATAACCGTAAAGCCGTACCTGTAGGTGCAGAATCAATAATTAAAACATCATATTCACCATCATCATAATGACGTTTCATTCTCACCAAGCCGAAAATCTCATCCATCCCCGGTAAAATCGCTAATTCCTCAGCTTGGATTCCCTCCAATCCCCTAGCTTGTAAAACTTGAGTAATATACCGTTTGACAGCACCCCAGTTTCCCTCAAGTTCTAAGAGTGCATCTAATTCCGCACCCCACAAATTTGGACGAACTTGTTGCGCTTCGTGTCCAAGTTCCAAATCAAAACTATCTGCTAAAGAATGGGCTGGATCTGTACTTAAAACCAGCGTGCGATAACCTAATTCCGCACAACGTAGTCCGGTAGCCGCAGCAACCGAAGTTTTGCCCACACCACCTTTCCCTGTCATTAAAATTACGCGCATGAATGATAATTTCTTTCCTGAGAAGCTTTTACATTTATTTACATTATGACTTCTTTAAAGAAAAGAAATGCTGTTTAACCACATCCAATCGCGAACATTTCCAATAATCGATGTGAGAAATTATCAAACCATCAGAATTTACCATCAACGTACTCCATCCAGGGATAGAAATTCGTGGTTTCCAAGGTAGAGGTGTATTCCAATTTAGAGTCCACTCGGTTTTGATAGTATCTCCTTCCCTGCGGATATCATGCAAATCCATCTGAGGTTGGAGAAAGAAGGTTTTAATAAACTTGATCATTAACTTATAGCGGTTAACCCCATTAAACTCATTCATCGGATCTTTGAAGTAAACATCTTCGGCGTAAATGCTGTAAGTTTGATTCACGGGAAAACGTTGATAATCTGCTTTCAATATTTCGACAATATCCATTTGTTAGTTGACAGTTGACAGTGGACAGTGGACAGTGGACAGTGGACAGTGGACAGTTGACAGTTGATAAGCTAGGAAGCGTTTAATTTGTATATTCAAATTTGATTAAAGTCTTGTAGTGCGGGGCATCCCTTCACTTTGTTCGAGGGCAAGCCTGCACGCTAAAAAATACAAATTAAATGCGCGACAACTTAATTAACTGATTATTGTTCATTCCACAACTTTTCTAACTGTCGCTTCCAAGCCGCTAAAACTCGTTCTTGCGATTCGGAACTTTGATCCATTTCACCCATTAAACCTTCCGCATAAAAACGCTCAAGATTTTGCATCGTCTCATCTATTGATTTTCCTTGCTGTTTAGAAACTTGAACAATTTCCTTAATCTTGGTTTCAGTTAACCGATTAAAAGCCTCGTCTAAACCGACTTCATACAGAGAAATTAATCTTGCGATCGCATCGCGAAAATCTTCTACAACCAAGCTAGAGCAACTGTGCTGAAATACTCCCCATAGCACATCTTGCTGCAAAGCATAGCGTACTTGTTGAGTATCATCAAAATTAGCTTCAAAAAACTGTTGTAAAAACGGTTGTGCTTGCTGTGCTGGCATAATTGGTAACAAAACTCGCAACCAACTTTGATCTTCGCTCAGCAGTAACAGCAGTCGAAAAGTAGCAGTTTCAACCTGCCAAGAACCAGGTGCAAGTACATTTACCGCAGATGTACCAAACAACTCTGCGAGTGTATCGGCGATTTCATTATGTGTCATATTAGCCGTTATAGGTATTACTCTAGCCTAGCGCTAATTGCGATCGCGCTTTATCTGCCCAAAGGCTTATGCTTTGATATTTAGGAGTTAGGAGTTAGAAGTTAGGAGTTAGGAGTTAGGAGTTAGGAGTATAAGTTTTTAATTACCAATTCCCTATTCCCTATTCCCTATTCCCTATTTCTTATAAATCAAAAATACCGAACCAATTGCGCCTAAATTTTCTACATAGGTTTTATTATCATAAAATAATCCGGGAGATTCTCCACCATCAAATAATATTCCTTCTTGCACTTTACCTAAACAATTATTTCGAGCAATTCCTTCTAAAACATCATCAAACATATCTGGTAAAAGTTCTCGATTAACTTCAGTTATTTCAATATCGGAATTAGCCCTGGCATCATTAACTAATAAAATTACATAACCTTGATCGGTAATCGCAGCCATCGAACGATTTATTGCTCTTTGACAAGCAAATTCTCCTAATGCTTCACAAATATCCTTAAACTTACCTTTAGTATAAAATCTGCCGTTACCTCCTACTAAATTGTAATTAAGAATATCGCGATTTCTTCTACCTACTCCAATAGTCGCTTGACGCTGAGAAGGTTCTCCTCCAGATACTCCGAAAGAAGAACGTTTATCTTTAAAATCTCCCGAATATTCGATTCCCCGTGAAATATTCAAACCCTGGGGTTTATCATCTGTATCGATATAATCGGCATTAATTGCAGCAATGGGTTTTTTACCATTTAATAAAGCGTTTTCATCACTGATTATTTCATCAAATAATTTGGGAACGTATTCTTTACGCAATTTACCGTTATCATTTTTCTCATAAATATTGTGAGCTAAACTTACATTTACTTTAAAATCTAATTCTGCTGATTTGGGATTAAAAATAATCACGTGATTAATCCCTTTCTCAAATTTTTCTCCTAAATTATTAGTTTTTAAAAATTCTATACTAAAATTTTGATTTTCTCCCAAACAATTAGCTGAACTTTCTTTTAATAATTTAGATTTATTTTCTAACGATATGTTTTCTTCTTTTAGATTTATTGATGGCTTTTGGGCTACATCTTGGGAACTGAGATTATTTTCTTGATAAGAACGAAAAAATAAAACACCCACAACTAACAATATTATCCCGATAAAATTCCTATTGAACATATTTATAGGATTCCTATATCTACTATTTATGACTATATTTTCTTCTTTTATTCTTCATTTTTGTGCATCCTCCGGCACAAGTTTTACTTTTTAATCTGAGTTGTAATCATAGAAGTCTGGTTTTTACAATATTAATATTCCTCAAGCAGATAATAATCATAAAAAACCGGACTTCTTACCCGATACTCACGTTATTTTTAGCAAAAAAAATCCCCACATAAAATATTTTTGTAGGGAGATAAATTATATTAATTCGAGTTGATCAAAAATTCTATTTTTGAGAATCTTATACTAAGAAAACCATTCTAAAACAGCTTCATCCTTAGTATTAGTATTGCGTGATGGAGTTTCACGAGTAAACTTCATCTGAATTGAACGGGTTTGCTCACCATCAATCGCAACCGCTTTGATTGGATAATCAATCAAACCATCTTGGAAGGACATTTGGAAGCGGAATGTACCATCAGGATTGAGTTTGATTTGGCGATCGCCAATTGTTACGGTAGCATCTGGTTCGGTAGCACCGTACACAATCAACTCAGCATCAGCAATTAACCAGAATTTGCGGGGACGTACCGGAGGTGCGGATGCACTCATACCAACACCAGACATATTTACACCCGATGCTGTGGGAAGCGCCCACATACCTACACCAGATGGGAAAATGTAGGAACTAATAGCTTGTTCCGGAGCCATGGAACCGGGAACGTGCTGCTGGGAACCGAACATCGAACCAGCTACCCGCATTGCTTCTGCGGATTCAGCCATGCCGAATATTTGTTCGTAAATGGCGTTACCGTTAGTATCGACACTACCATTGGCACCAGTAAAGAGAGGCATTTTCTTCGCTGGTGGTACTAGTTCATACTTAGTCTTACCGCGTAAATCCTCTTCAAAATCCACCGTGATAAACACATCTTCGATCCAGTCAGAAGGATATACCGGGGGAACGTGTACTCTTGCACTACGAGCTAGTACCAACCAACGACCATCACCACAACGATAACCAATATCGATTATATAATCGCGATCGCTAACTGGAATTGGTAAATACCATTCCCGCGCTAGCTCATCACAAGGATACTCTTGCAAACTATGAGCGCTTTGGTTATCTAAGTTAATGTCGGTGACATCGTAAATTCTCAACGCAAGCTGCTGTCCACCTTGTCTGCGTAAATCTTCTTTATGCTCGTTAGAAATATCCCAATAAGCATAAGCCCATTGTGGATCGCGAGGCATTAATACAATCCGACTCTCTCCATAACCAGCAGGTAAGTCAGCAAGTCCCTCGTCTACCAAAGCGAGAGTACCACCAGTTCTATCTTCCTGTCCCAACTCGAATTTTGCTGCTTCCACTGTTTCCTGTGCCTCCAATGAACGTTCTGCCTGCCTGGATATCTTTTTACTCTCTGCTTCTCTAACTGCTGCAAGTAGTTGCGATTTCCGCATTCGACTATAGCGAGATACGCTATATTCACTAGCAACTTTACGCAGTTGCCGTAATGTCATTTCTTCTAATGGTGGGCGTTCTTTTGCCATGAATAAAGACCTCCTAAAGTTGATTATGAGAATTTCTTTTATTAAGGAGAGGTCGGTCTAATTACATCTACCCCAAATCTTTTTTATCAACTTGTTACGTTTATGCCAAATTTTCAATGCAAGAATGTGTTTGACTTCTACAAAAAATCCCAAATAAAATAGGGTTCAAAGTTAAACACTTTTTCGGATAGAAAATCATCATTTTAATCTTCTCTTCCCAATTCTTCACTTCTAGCAACTTTTACCATAAAGTAAAAGTTTTTCTAATGCTACATATAAGCATTGATTAGGGCAGAAGAATTACTTGCTACTAAATATTAACTACAATTACCCGATTGGGATCAAGGGGGTAAAGAATACTTTTTTATCCTAAGTACGAATTTATAGGCTATTTCGGGATCTATATGTCAATAAATCTTGACATTCGGGACTCAATCGACTCTAGCAAGGCATTCAAGACAGTAATGATGTCAGGGCTTGATGACAAATCAGTATTCTTGCTCAGTTGATAATCAACGAGGATAATCACAGAAGTCGGGTTTTTAAGATAAATCTGGGTTGTAACAGACAATCATCGTGAAAACCCGACTTCTAACCCCACGAGAACGAACTAACGTGAACAATTACCAATTACCAATTAGCCATTACCAATTACCAATTAATTACTTTTCCTTTTCCACTTATTCTTTACCAAACGAATTTCATCAAAGCTGTAGCTATCGCCTAAATATTCTTTAATTGGGGTTAAAGCGACATCTCCCAAAATATCCAGTACTTGGAGAATTTTTTTCTGTTTGTTAACTGGAACTATTAAATTTATATCTACGGGTTGATTTTTGGCAATCAAATCGGAAAGATGGCGAATAATTGTAGTAGAACGAAGGTCACGTTGTTGAGCAATTTCTTGGACGCTTAATCCTTGTTTGTGTAATTCAAAAGTCTGTAATTCAGTGTCAGAAATGTCTTCATTTGTAGATAAAGACGAATATTTTTGTTTTTGGGGACTTTTATCTTGTAAATAACCTTGAATTACCTGAATAAATTTATCTCCATATTGAGTTAGCTTGTGAGTACCAACTCCGGCAAGTTGACTGAATTCCTGTTTATTTTTGGGTTTTACCTGAGTCATCAATCTTAAAGTAGAATCGCCAAAAATCATGTAAGGTGGAACTGATTGAGAGTCAGCAAGTTGTTTACGAAGTTCGCGCAGTTTGTGAAATAAAATATCTGCTTCTTGTGCTTTATCACTTCGTACTTGGAAAGTCGCTTTTTCTTTGGGAGGAACAACAATCGAAACCGAACGCTGTTTCTTCATCACCTCTAAACTAAAAGAATTGAGTTTCAACACTGCATAACCATCGTCCGTTTGTTCCAGCAAACCTTGATGTAATAAAGAACGTCCCAACATCCTCCATTCATCCAAAGTTTTATCTTTACCAATACCATAGGTAGAAAGCTTATCGTGTCCTTTATCAAGGATTTTCTGAGTTTTACTACCTCGTAAAATATCTATAATATGTTTCATGCCAAATCTTTGCTTGCAACGTGCGACACAAGACAAAAATTTCATTGCTTCAATCGTCCAATCTTCTAATGGTTTAGGATTGCAACAGTTATCGCAATTACCACAATTACCCGCAAATCTCTCACCAAAATAACTTAATTGAATTGTGCGACGGCAGTCTGTACCTTCAGCGTAATCTATCATCTGACGCAATTGCTGCTTAGCAATCATTTGTTCTTGTTCGTCAGTTTTTTGCTCAATCAACCATTCAATAGTTTTGACATCGCTATAGCTCAAAAACAGCAAACACCGAGACGATTCACTGTCTCTACCAGCTCTTCCCGACTCTTGATAATAGCTTTCTAAATTTCGTGAAATATCATAGTGGACTACCAAACGCACATCTGGCTTGTTAATTCCCATACCAAAGGCAATAGTTGCTACCATTATTCTGGCATCATCCCGAATAAACTTGGTTTGATTTTCGCTGCGTTCGCTATCGCTCAAACCGGCATGATAAGGTAAAGCACAAATGTGATCGTGTTGTAATTTAAAAGCTAATTCTTCAACTTTTTTACGTGTTAAACAGTAAATAATTACTGAACCTTCAGTTTCTCGGATTAGTTCTAATAATTCTACATAAACAGTCTTCTTTTTAGGACGAACTTCGTAATAAAGATTTTGACGATTAAAAGAAGCTACATGAACACTGGGTTGATTTAATCCTAATTGCTTGATGATATCGGCACGGACTCTTTCTGTAGCGGTGGCTGTCAACCCCCACATTGGTACATTAGGATAACGTTGCCGTAGCGATATCATTTGACGATACTCAGGACGAAAATCATGTCCCCATTCCGAAACACAATGCGCTTCATCGATCGCAAAAGCAGAAATTCCAATTTGATGATGGACTAAATCGAGTAAAGGTAAAAATCTTTCGCTGAGTAAACGTTCTGGTGCAACATAGAGTAACTTCACTTTCCCGCTCATAATCGCTTGCTCGCGGATTCTTGCTTGATGGGGACTGACACTGCTATTAAGGAAAGTTGCCGCAATTCCGTTTTTTCGCAATCCATCTACTTGGTCTTGCATTAATGCTATTAACGGGGATACTACTACCGTTAATCCTGCTTTCATTAATGCAGGCAGTTGAAAACACAGAGATTTCCCCCCACCCGTCGGCATAATCACCAATAAATCGCGGTTTTCTAATGCCTCAATAATAATCTCTCGCTGCGGAGAACGAAAACTATCATAACCGAAGTGATGTTTAAGGGCGTTTTCTAGATGGGGATACTCAGACATACGGTCAAGGGATTTTGGATTTTGAATTTTAAATTTTAAATTTTGGATTTATTCCACGGATAAATCTGAGGGCTTGTACTATCAACGAGTAGTCGGTCAATTCGTACTTTTCAGGCTTTATCATTCATTTTATCCGCCTGAGTAATTTTCTTGAATTTTCCTCGATTCATAAAAATATTCGGGAGTTTGGAAACTCAGTCTTTTTAAAGCTGAGAGGAAAAACGAGCGTGTGGTTTTAACCACCGTGAATATTTTGGTTCCATTACTGCCTTGGGGTTGTTTGATTCGGTGTACTTTTGTAATGCACTTTCAACAGGACAATTGCTGTTTCAAACCTCCAACCCTGTACACATAATGGTTTTGCTCCGTTCGCGCAGCGTGGCGCAGCCTTAGAGCCTCCCTTTCGGGGTGATGTTAGCTTCGACAATGTTGCTGGTCGGTGACTATCTCAGAAGCACTGGCTTAACCCAATAAACCTGTTTAACTCCCAAGTTCTAGAGCAGTGAACTAGCTTCGCATCCACTGGTAGGTCTTTAACTCTTGCCAGTAACGTAGGAACTTAATCCTTAGTCTGGTCAACTCTGGTTTAAGCTCTAGGCTAGAAGCCCAGTGTCTTTAGACCTGGGTTGTTGACAATTCTAATTAATTTAGAAGAGATTATTTTCTTCAAATAAATATCTTAAATCACCTTCCACTAATTAGTGGGGGACTTAAACGATTGAGTAAATTGATCGCTATTTAATATTGGAAGTATTATTTTATATCTTTTATATACGTTTTTATACTGTACTTGTTTGAGAACATAAGCGTGTTAAATGTGTTTATATCGGGTAAAAAATTATATCGCTAATTGTTATCCCTTAATCAATTGAAAAAGTAATACAAGTAAGTGATTGAGAAAAAATAATTTTGTACTCAATTTTATTTTTTGGCAAATACTTAACGTGACCGCAAGAAGTGGAACCCTGCAACCAATCAAAACTGATTTTAATATCACCGAGGATATATGACACAATCACAACAACATCCGCCAGTTTCTAATTCTACCGCACAACGTGGCGCGCCCCCAATGCCACCACCACCGCCACCAGCATCATCAACATTGAGTACTCAACGCCAATCGACTCAAACTATAGAAATGCCTAATGGTAGCCGTGGTTTAGTTAATCCTGCTGCTCATCGTCCGGGGACACCACCACCAGCTGCAAATACAGTCAGTAAAAACAGTTTGCAGCCAACTTTTGAGCAGTTAATTAAAGAAGCTCACGAAAAAGGGTTTTCCGATATTCACTTGGGAGTAGGTGAAGTACCACGCTTTCGCAACCGAGGAGAAATAGACACAACCAATTATCCCCAAACAGATAAAGAAACTTTTATGAGTTGGTTGCACGATATTCTTACAGAAGAAGAAATCAAGCGTTTTCAAGAAACTTTAGATTTTGATGGAGCCACTCAGTTCGATTTTGCCAGAGTCCGAATCAATATATTTGATTCTCTCAGAGGCTATGCCATGGTACTACGATTAATCCCAGTCAAAATATTGACAATGGAACAGTTGAAACTACCTCCAGTTTTTCGGGATATTTGTCATTACCATAAAGGTTTGATTTTAGTCACAGGTCCCACTGGTTCGGGTAAATCCACCACAATGGCAGCAATGATTGACTACATCAATCGGGAGATGGCTAAACATATTATTACCATCGAAGATCCAGTTGAATTCGTGCATCAAAGTCGAAAATCCCTGATTAAGCAGCGGGAAGTCGGAATGCATACCCGCAAATTTGACAACGCTTTGAAAGCAGCTTTACGAGAAGATCCAGATTTAATTCTGGTAGGGGAAATGCGGGATAGAGAAACGGTGAATACGGCGCTAAAAGCTGCTCAAACTGGTCACTTGGTAATGGGAACCCTCCACACCAACAGCGCTGTCAAGACCATTGAAAGGATTCTTAATCTTTTCCCTGGTGAAGAACAAGATCCAATGCGAGTCGCAATTTCGGAATCTTTAGTCGCAGTGATTTCTCAAGGTTTGTGTCGCACGACAGATGGCAAACGGGCAGCTTTTCACGATATTCTAATTAATACCGAAGCCGTCAAAGACTGGATTAAAGACTCCAAATACGATGAAATGACTGAATTGATGAAACAAGCCAGTTTCGACGGCATGATTACCATGAATCAGTCTTTATTCAATCTTTACCAAGAGGGTCAAATTACAGAAGAAATTGCATTAGAAATGTCACCAACTCCTAACGAGATGGCGCAGATGCTTCGAGGTAGAGTATAAATTTAGGGAATGGGTAATGGGTAATAGGGCATTGAATAATAAATAAAGACTTAATACTTAATATTTATAATTTCTAACTCTTAACTCCGGTACAGACGTAGTATTGCTACGTCTCTACAACTCCTAACTCTTTCAATCCAAAATCTAAAATCTAAAATCCCATAAGCCATTGAATCCAAACAAATCACCTTTACCAGAGTTGTTCAAAGGAATCGCATTATTTACACCTGGAGGTGATTTGATTTACTGCATCGACTCCAGCAAAAAAGGTCGATGGCATTCACATTTATGTAGCGCTTTACAGTCGATTCTAGATTTACCAGAACCACCTCATTTTTTGGTACCATTATATACAGCCACCATTGACCACTGGCTAGATCCACGCTCTGGAAAAGTCAAAACCTTTGCAGAAGCTTATCCGGCAGTAATGCGCCATCAAGCTTTGTTGAATGCTATCTTTAATACTGGGAATTTAGCCTGGCAAAAAACTCCTTGGCATGAAGGATTATGCGATAGCATGACATTAGCAACTTACCGTTCGACCTTTGAAGTGCTATGGGAAAATCATGATTTAATTGTACGTTTAGAAATATCCGAAAAATCAACTGTTGATTCTCAAACTTTATCAGTTGTACAACAAATGTCACCTCAAACGCAACCTTATATTCTCCGTTTATTTGTTGCAGGACATACTCCTAATACAGAAAATACGCTGCAAAGTCTCCATGAATTATTAGAAAAATATTTGGGAAGCCCTTATACTCTTAAAGTAATTGATGTATTAACTCATCCCGAACAAGCAGAAATTCATCAAGTTAGTGCAACTCCTACTTTGGTTAAACTTTTACCCAAACCAACGCGACGAATTGTTGGAGATATGAACAGCACAGAGCGAATTTTGCAAATGCTGG
The DNA here is from genome assembly GCF_015207665.1 of Plectonema cf. radiosum LEGE 06105. Lineage (GTDB taxonomy): Bacteria > Cyanobacteriota > Cyanobacteriia > Cyanobacteriales > Nostocaceae > Rivularia > Rivularia radiosa_A. The sequence continues at coordinate 65,790 of NZ_JADEWL010000016.1, read as the reverse complement.
GTATTTTAAATAAATCGAATTATTCTAATTGAATTATCAGTTATCAATTGATAACTGATAACTGTTTGCTGGTTTAATTCCAGTTATCTCAGCAACCAAATTTGAAGTTTTACTGATTAAGGAAGTCTTAATATCAATTTGATAATCTTCTAAATTTACAGCTTCTCCTACAATCGCTTCTAAATCTGCATTACCTTTTCTCGCACCTAAACCGTTAATCGCACATTCGATTTGTCTAACACCATAATTTAAAGAAATCATAGAGTTTTGTACTGCTTTACCTAAATCGTTATGACAATGAACCGAAACAACTACTTTATTTATATTTGGTATTCGATTAAAAATCATTTGTAAAAGTTGGGAAAACTCTTCAGATGATGCCAAACCCAAGCTATCGGGAATATTAACAGTTGTCGCACCACTATTTATTGCCGTTTCAATGGCTTTACATAAAAAATCTGGTTCGCTTCTAGATGCATCAAAAGCACTCCACTCGACTTCTCCACAGTGCTGTCGCGCTAAAGATACATTATCTTTAATACTTTCTAATTCTTGCTCTAATCGTAGTTTTTCTTTATTCCTTAAATTCACATTATTATAAGTATGAATTCTGCCTCTTTTAGCTGGCTTAATCGCTTGAGCAACAGCAATAATTTCTTCTTTATTTGCACCTGCTAATCCGCAAATAGTAGAATTAGTAATTATTTTAGATATCTGCAATACTTGCTCAAAATTACTAGGCGAATTTGCTGGATAACCAACTTCAATTACATCAACTCCCATTTCTTCTAACAGTTGAGAAATGGAAATTTTTTCGTGTAAACTGAATTTTATACCAGGCTTTAACTCCCCATCCCGCATGGTTGTATCAAAGATGATAATTTTATTCATAAAACAATTATTAAGTATCCAATCTCCCATGCCCTTCGGTGCAATTAAACTTCTTGATAAATAATCTCTTGGAACTTGATTTCATCTTTTTGAGGGTCTGCGTGAATAACTTTAACTAATATTTCTTCGCCTAAATCTACAGCGCGTTTAAAGAACATGGGTAATTGCAAACCTAAATCTTCTAACAAAATAAGTGCTAAATTACTATCTTCTCTTAACCACATTAAAACTGTTGTATCCCACGCTTTATCTACATGACGACGCAAGTATTCTAATGCCCAATATCTGTTAGTTTGTCGCTCCACCATTACAACTTCCTGAGTAATACTTGTAACATTCATCATTACTTCTTTGAGTTGGTCGGCGCTGAAAGGTGGAGTTTCTCCTCTGAGGTGAGCCTTGATTTGAAAGTGAGTAAGCAAGTCACTGTAACGCCGAATCGGAGAAGTCGCTTGTGTATAAGTCTCTAACCCCAAACCCGCATGACGCAATGGACTAATGCTCATTTCACTCTTTGGCATACAGCGACGCATGGCACAAGCACGCACAAAACCCGCCGGTAGTAATAACAATTCCTCGGACGGTGGTAATTCTGGCTGCGGCTGACCGCGAAATGGTAAAGGAATATTATGAGTTTTACCATAACGAGCCGCAACTTCACCAGCAAGAATCATCATTTCGGCTACTAGTTGTCGCGAAGGTGAATCATCTAATAATTCGATATTAACTTCATCATCTTTAACTTTAATTGTAGCCTCCGGCATACTTATGCTGATGGCTCCTTGTTTGTATCGCCAAGTTTTGCGTATCTTTGCCCATTTCCCCAGGGCTGCAATTTCTGGTTCTTGGGGTATCCCAGATTCTAAAATATCGTTGACATCTTCATAAGTCAGACGATAAGTTGTTTTGATTAAACTGGCATGAATGCTGTAATCTTCTACCCCACCAGTTTCATCTAAAATAATTCCGAAACTCAAGGCACAGCAAATTTCTCCTTGTACCAGACTCATCGGTCCAGTTGCTAAGATTTCCGGAAACATCGGAATCATTCCAGTAGGCAAATAAACCGTGCTACCACGCTTCCTCGCATCCAAATCCAACTCATCTTCCGGTACCAGCCATCGTGTCGGATCTGCAATATGTACCCACAGCTTTTCTCGATTGTCCGGAAGCATTTCCCAACTTAAACCATCATCTATTTCTCTAGTCGTTTCATCATCAATCGTATAGACCTTAAGATGAGTTAAATCCAAACGGTTTTGGTCTGGATCTGGGGGAGGACTATTCAAGCGTTGATGCGCCACATCTATTACCTTACTAGGGAATTGAACCAAAATTGAGGAACGACGGAGAAAATAGTTTTCATGGGGACTCCACCAACCCAAATCAACGAGCAATTGAAACGCTCCTTGAGGAGTTGCAGTGCGTTCGAGCATCGTCATCGTTTCTAATACTTGTGCGGGTGGGGGATAAGCACGAGCCAAGGAATCGTAATTTACTTTATCTCGGATTACGTCAGCGAGTAACGCTGCATATTTTTCCAAGGCTTCAATTCTATGGCGATCGTACTTTTGCCATTCTACAGCTTCACCACCAAGCGCTTGTTCTACTCGTGCTAAAAATTCTTGCTGTCCCTTCGCTTTAAGCGCTTCTACTTCTAACTGGTGCTTACGTTCTGCAACAGCCGCCGCGCTTCGCGGTTCGTAACTATCGCCTTTTTGCTTAAAATAAATTTTGTCATCCGATAACAAGCAGTGAGCCGCATAAACTTGAGCTGGTTCTGTTTGAGAAAACAGCAAATTCGCCATTTCTTTAGGAGTTACGGACGTACCATCCTCCACCAGTAATTCCCAAGCCACCTCTAAACTTGAAGGATCTAAATACGACTCTACCTGTTGCAGAAAATCCGGTATCTCTGAAAGCTTGTAGGTTTGTCCGACAACTTCATAGGTGAATTGTCTCGGTGCAAGACTGCTGGATTGTCCAAGTTGATCTACCACAATCCAACGGCTTTTTCCATCTGGACGATCTACAACACCCAGACGGCGATCGCCTTGATTCCTAAATTCTACCAGCGTCCCCTTTTCCACAAGCTTTGTTATTCATTCAAAATTTCAGTTTCCAGATTTTGGATTATCCAACATCAAATCCCAAAATCAAATCATCTTCAATACAAAAATTGATTTTAGATTTTGGAATCCATATTAAATAAAGCTATATATGGATAATCGAAAATCTAAAATCCCGGACATTTGCTTCAACCAATTTTATCGCAACACTATGTCCTCGAAATCCTGAATTTAAGCTTCGGCATTCACAAAAGGTAATAAAGCCAGAATTCGAGCGCGTTTGATTGATGCAGTCAAATCTCGCTGTTGCTGAGTGGTCAATCCTGTAATCCTACGTGGAAGTATTTTCCCCCGTTCGGTCACAAATTTACGCAATAAATCAACGTCTTTATAATCTATTGGTTCTCCGGGTTTGATCGGAGACAGACGACGACGATAATAAGCCATTTTTACTTAATTTCCTTGTGAACTGTATGTGTGTTGCAATGAGTACAGAACTTTTTGAGTTCTAAACGATTAGTTGTATTGCGACGATTTTTTGTAGTCGTATAACGAGAAACACCAGGCGAACGCTTGTTGGCGTTAGTACGACATTCTGTACATTCTAATGTCACTATTATACGGACACCTTTATTTTTAGCCATAATAATTCACACCAACAATCTAAGCCAGCAGATAATAACACAAATATTTATTCTCTCACACCACGTCTCACAATTTCAACTCTATTCAGACGTGAATTCTCCAAGACGAGATTCTTTGATTGCGATACGCGTTCAAACTGTAAGCAGGAACCACCCCTAAGTATAACAGATCAGCTTTAAGGCGGTAATGAGTGCTAGATTCTCACAATCCTATGTATAGATAATTTGAACCTAAAAATAAGACTTGTAGCATCACGCAGCATATACCAATTGTGACATTCACGCTTTTTGGTGCGGTTCCGAAGCGGCTATTCCTGAAGATTAAAAAAAATCATTTATCTCAATTAGCTAGTGCGAGTATCTTATTCCCATTATTTTAAACTTGAATTAGTAGTCTACCAAGGGAACTTTGTCTGGGGTTTACTTGATTTACTACTCACTACTGATTACTCCCTGAATCCACCCGGCATTTTTGGCTTGATCGAGTACTACAGCAACTTATAAACTATAGCTCCTGAATCAGGACGATTTGTAATTTCTAGCAAATTATCTTTACACATCTTTTCAAGAGTATGCTTAACTTGTGCTGTTTCTTTACCAGTCGCAATCACACAATCTGATAGAGACACTATCCCCCCATTCTTCTTTGCTGTTTGCAAAATTATTATGGTATCTGATACCTTTGTGCTTTGAGTATTTTGATGTACATGATTTCTCGGATTGTCAATATTTATAGTAACTGGTGGATTAGCGCCATGATAAAAATTTTGATAACCGTATAGTGCTTGATATTTGAGATTTTCTTCATCCACCATTGTTGGTAGAGTAAACAAATCGATAATTTGTCCTATGCCGAAAAATCCAAAAGTCAATAAATAAACAATGCCACTAATATACCTTTTACAATACAAACGTTGAGCGCCGCATAAACTAAAAACACATAGCAGCCAAAAAACGTATGCTAAAGCTTTACTTTTCATATTCATCATATTAATAAGTTTTATATGTTATTTTTACTTAAGTTCTGTAAGTATCTGCTTGAGTGTTTACCCTTAACTTTAGCTGTATCAGTAAGTTATACAGCACAAAGATTAATCTTTAATAACTCTTCAATAATGCTTAATTGAAATAAAATAAATCATTGGCTAATTAATTTAAAAAAATATTATTCGTGTTTTATTAAATAGTTACAAATTGAAAAAAAAATTAGTTAATAAAAATAGGAGCTAATTACAATGCTGTCAGTAAAAGAAGCAGAAAATATTATATTTAATTTAGCTAAACCCTTAAATAATCAACAAGATATCGAAACCGTCGATTTATTCACAGCGACTGGACGTATTCTCGCTTCACCCGTTACCAGTAAACTCGACTTTCCTCACTGGGATAACTCAGCAATGGATGGTTACGCGGTAATTTATCAAGATGTAAAACAAGCTAGTGAGGAAAAGCCAGCGGTTTTAAAACTTGTTGAGGATATTCCCGCAGGCTATCAACCCCAATCTAACATTCAATCGGGACAAGCTGCGCGGATTTTCACTGGTGCAGTAATGCCCAAAGGTGCAGATACTGTAGTAATGCAAGAAAACACCCGTCGTGAAGCAAATCAAGTCTTCATCCTTGCAGCACCAAAACCCCAAGAATTTGTCAGATATCGTGGTGCTTATTACCAAGCTGGAACCGAATTATTACCAGCAGGAATTAAACTAAATCCTCCGGAAATAGCTATTTTAGCTGCATCACAATGTACAAAGTTAAATGTTTATCGTCGTCCCCGTGTAGCGATTTTATCTACTGGTAACGAATTAGTCACACCCGATGAAAAATTGCAAGTTGGACAAATTGTAGATTCTAATCAGTATGCTTTAGCCGCTTTGGTAAAACAATCTGGAGGCGAACCTTTGATGTTAGGAATTATTAAAGATGAACCCGAAGCGCTTAAACAAGCTATTTCCCAAGCTATTAGTAAAGCGGATTTAGTGCTTTCTTCCGGTGGTGTTTCGGTGGGAGATTATGATTACGTTGAGCAAATTTTAGCATCTTTGGAAGGAGAAATTAAAGTACGCGCTGTAGCGATGCAACCAGGTAAACCTTTAACTGTTGCTACATTTCCCATATCTAATAGTCCAATATATTTCGGTTTACCAGGAAATCCGGTTTCAGCTTTGGTAAGTTATTTACGTTTTGTACAACCAGTAATTAAGAAACTTTCCGGAATTGTGGAAGGCTGGAAACCTACATTTATAAAAGCTCAAATTCGTCAAAATTTAAGTTCTAATGGTAAGCGCGAAACTTATATTTGGGGAAAGTTAAATTTAGTTGATGGGGTTTACCAATTTAGCGTTGCAGGTGGGAATAAAAGTTCTGGTAATTTGATTGATTTGGCTCAAACCAATGCTTTCGCTGTTTTAGAAGTGGGAAAATTATCAGTTAATGTTGGCGAAGAGATATGGGTTTTACAAGTTTGATTTTTTTCTAAAAACCCGACTTCTAGGATTTTACCTGGGGTAAGAAGTCGGGTTTTTTAGTATAAATACCTGCAACACTCTTACAAATCTCATCAAAACTCGACTTCTTTACCAAACTTGAAATTCTAAAGAAAATCAAAATTTTTGTTACGATACCCTAACTTTGCAGAAAAACCGTTACAATAGATACAGAAATATGAGTCGTTCGTTTTTATATAGCAGCTAACAATAAGTAGACAGTTAACTCGCTTGTAAAGACGGAAGTAGGAAAAATACCCCTATGAGTGCGTCTCGTTTTGTTGAGCGTTTGAGATATAAAGAGGCAAGGAAGGAGATTATGCAGCTTATTTATCGTGGAGTTAAATATGAATATGTTCCTGTAGCAGTTGAAGTAACTACTCAGGGAGTCTGTGGAAAATATCGGGGTGTAGAGTGGAATTGTCATCACTCACGAATCACTCCTGTAAATCCCAGTGCGGTTGAATTAAATTATCGCGGTGCTGCTTATTATTCTGGAAATCCAGAAGAAATTGAGAAATTAAAGCAGCGTAAAAAATTAAATTCTATTTTTGCTAAAAGTAATAATCTATTCATTAGAAGTAATAGAAACAATAATCAGTTAGATAGTACTCATAGTGCAAATTTATGCCGCGATTTACAACGTCGTTTGGAAGTTGCTAAGCGTATGGGCGATCAAAACCTGATTCGGATGTTAGAGGATGAAGCTAATCAATTATCAGTGACCAATTGTCAATTATCATTTAATGATACTGTATAAACTTTGTAATTACAGGATTATAGACAATAATATTAATCAAATTAATTCAATTAATGCTATGAGAAATTTTACTAAATATTAAAACTATTGTTGATTCAATTGGAGAATACCGGGAAATTAGTAAATTAGTCATCAAGGGGTGTTGGAGAAATGGCAAAAAGTAGTACATTATAAAAGTCTGGGAGCTTTGAACGAATTGACCCCAATATTTAATGTCTACTTATGTCTACACCAGTTTCATCTCCATCTAGGTTCACAGCAGCAACCTCACTTGCTCTTTCATCTCTGCATATTCGTCTGGAAAGTTTAGAGAAAAAGCATCAATGGTTGCTCAAGCAAATCAAGAAAAAACGCACCGAACAACAAAACTTTCTCGAACAGATGCGTTCTGTAGCTACGGAAATACACGGTAGATGTACGCCTTGCTTCCAAAAAATGGCGCTTCTAGATGACGAAATACATCAACTTTTCGATGAAATTTTGACCACACGGAAATTAGGAAAGCAGACTAGGAAAAATATCGAACAGGTTTATCGTAGTCTTCAAGCAGCAGGGATAATCAGCGTCAAACTTGGTTTGACAGAAGATGATATTCCAGAAGATTTTTTTGACATACAGGAAGAAGAAGCGGATTGTTCTGATTCATTTGATGAAAATGGCGATCGCGATACCGAATCAGGATATCAACAACCACAACCAGATTTTGGAGTAGGTAAAACTGGTGAATCAAAAAAAATTCGTCAGACGTTTTTGAGATTAGCTGAGATATTTCACCCGGATAAAGTTACGGATAGTGATATTCAGATGCGTCATACAGAAATTATGAAGGAAATTAATAAAGCTTATCAAGAAGGTGATTTAGCACGATTACTGGAAATTGAAAGATTACATCAGGTAGAAGAATCTTTTTCATTCGACTGTGAAGATGATTTGACTAGGAAATGTAATAAATTAGAGCAGCATAACGAGTTTTTAGAAGTCCAATATGAAAATCTCAAAAACGAACTTCGACTTGCGAAAAACACCAATGAAGGACAAATAGTTTCAGGTTACAGAAAAGCCGTTCGGGAAAAAATAGATCCGATTGCTCAAATGGTTGAACAAGTAGAATCTGAAATTAAAGTAATTTCTTCAATATGTGAGTTTGTAAGAGATTTTCGAGATAAAAAAATTACAATTAAACAATTTATTCAAGGTCCTCCAATTTTACGACAAAGGCATCAAGAAATGGTTGATAATTTTTTTGAGGAAATGTTTGGAGAATTTGAAGAAATTGGAATTTTTTAAAGGTAGTTATTTGATAAAAATATTTAGTTATAAGAAGTAGAGATGTAGGATTGTTGCATCTCTATTTTAATGGAATAGGGAACAGGTAATAGGTAATGGGTAATAGATAATGGGGAATAATAACTAATCATCGGGACTTGAGATAATACGTCTAGAAATTTTGTAGAAACCCGACTTATCACAGAGCCAAAAAATCAAGGTATTCATATTAATTAATTAATTATATTTTCAATTGCTCGATCAATCAATTCTTCTCCCTGTAAAACCGTTTCCACTGTATTAAACTGCTGTCGTAACTCCGCAGCACCGTTAAAACCTTTTGCATACCAAGCCATGTGTTTTCTTGCTTGATAAATCCCTCTATTTCCCTTATATTCCCACAAAGCTTTTAAATGTTCTTTAGCGCATTCCAAAAGCTCGATAGTTGTCGGTGAAGCTAACTTTTTTCCGGTTTTTAAAAAATAATCAATTTCTCCAACCAAAAACGGATAACCCAAAGTACCCCGCGAACACATTACCCCATCAGCACCAGTTATTTCCAAACATTTAATTGCCGATTCTACAGAAAAAATATCTCCATTGGCAATTACAGGAATATCAAGCACTTTCTTGACACGAGCAATCCATTCCCAACGAGCATTCCCATTGTATCCTTGAGCGCGAGTTCGTCCGTGAATGGTAATCATTTGCGCTCCCGCATCTTGGATTCTTTTAGCAAAATCGAGGATAGTAATTTCCCCATCATCCCAACCGATACGAGTTTTTACTGTTACCGGAATATCCACCGCGTTGACAATTTCCCTAACTATTGATTGAGCAATTTCTGGCTGTCTTAAAAGTGAAGAACCGCCGCCTTTACGAGTCACTTTATTTACCGGACAACCCATATTTATATCAATAGTATCCGCACCTTCTTTTACTGCTTTTTGAGCAGCTTGTGCGAGAAAATCTGGACGACAATCAAATAATTGAATACTTATCGGACGTTCGTTGATATCTACTTCCATGACTTTCGGTAACTCTTTAACATGAGCCAATCCCGAAGCGTGAACCATTTCGGTATACATCATCGAATCCGGTGCATAGCGACGCACCAACCGTCGAAATACTAAGTCGGTGACACCTGATAAAGGTGATTGCAAAACTCGGCTGTTGACTTCCACCGAGCCAATTTTTAGAGGAGTTGAAAGTTTTATTTTGAGTTCGGGGGAAAGCATGGGGGACAGGTTAGAGGTTAAAGGTTAAAGGTTAGAGGTTAGAGGTGATAAATCCAAACATGGCTTCAATCTCCTTTCTACTCTTGAAGGTTTTGGGATTAATTTTCTATTTGTTTTCTAACTTGCTCCAAGCTCAAATTTAACTCGTTTGCAATCTGTTCTAAACTTAATCCCAATCGCAATAATACAGGTACAAGCTCTAAACTTTTTTGCTGCATTCCTTGCTCTTTACCTTCTTCGACTGCTTCTTGATAAACTTTTGTTTGTTTCAAATCGCTTAATCCAAACATGGCTTCAATCTCCTTTCTACTCATTAGCGGGAATTTATAAACTAATATTGTCTCTATCAATTCTAATAACTGTTTTTGCTGTCGCTCGGTATTGATTTCTTGCTGGGTTCTTGCTATCAAATCTCTGGCTGTCACAATGGCAGTATTTTCATCTTCGATGATTAACTTTATGGTAGCAATTCCCACTGGTAGAGAGGTTGTTTCTCCTAATTCATTAAGATAAATTCTTCTTACACGTTGGCTTTGAAAGAATTCGCTGTAATGAAATATTTCTGCTGTATCTACGCTGCGACTGGGATAAATTACTATTCCCTGCCAAGGATTTTTAGATTTGTTTTGACGCAGGTATAAAAATATTTCTGAAAATAGCCGTAAATAAATTTCTTCGTCGCTTTGAAATTGGACTTCTACAAAATATATTGGGTTGTTTTCTCCTCGATTGGGAAGAAAAACACCATCAATTCGGAATGCTGTTTGCTTGATTTCGACGGAGGAGAATTCGTAAACATCTGCGAGTTGCTCTGAATTACCAATTAATTCAAAAAAGATGCTGGGGAATTCTTGAAAAAGGCGATAAAATATGCTGTCTGTTTTCACGCGGTACAAATACTTAGAATTTGGCGTTATTAAGGATTCTATCGCGCTATTGTTCGCAATATTTGACTAAATGGTCGATATCACTCGAAATATAGAGAGATTTAGCACAGAATGGTGTATCTGTAAATCTAGTAGGTCACAAAGAACTTAGAAGCTATCGCAGTTCTCATTTGAATTTACCGGATAAAGATGATAACGCTGATGCACTTGCGCTTGCTTGTTACGCTTTTGATTACATATCGCCAACACGGTATTTAACAACTCGGTGACGTGACAACATCACGAATAAGGGAATTGATTTTAAGGCTCGTGCATTTAAACCGCGTACAAAGTCCAATTATTAATAGGTTGCGACAGGATCTAGCGTGGCAATTTTCTGGAAGTCCCTTACCAAGTCACCACGCGGTCGTAATGGTGATGTTCCGTTGCTTTGGGGGTGGTTAAGCGGGGAAAGACAGTAGAGTTTCACAAGTCAAGAAATTCCAACAAGCACTTAAAACGTAGGCTTTCAGAGCGTAAATTTCAAAAAGTTATGGGATTGGCTCCAACACAAGATTCTAGTGGTGATAAGAAAAAGTCAAAAGTCTCTGGAGGTAGCGCGTTGTGTCGTAAAGCTTTTTGGCAGTGGGTTTTTACCAGTGTCGAGCCAAAGCGATCGCGAACCAATGAAATTACCAAAAAACTTGGAGCAATTCTAGATAAAGAAAAGTCTGGTGGTAGACCTATACGCCTTGTGCGCTCACGTATATCGGTACGAGCCTGCAAACTGCTTTTCAACCAATTCGTCAAGGAACTCAACGAATATAATCGATGCTAGAGTGAAGATAGAATTTGTTGAGATTTGTATATTAAAGAGTTAATGTCAATGGCTCCTGCCGTTTTAGTCGAAAATTTAAAGAAGCACTACGGTACAACCCAAGCCGTTAAAAATATTTCCTTTCAGGTAGAGCGAGGGGAAATTTTCGGTTTACTCGGTCCTAATGGTGCTGGAAAAACTACTACTCTGCGTGCTTTGTGTACTTTAACTACTCCAGATGCGGGCAAAATTGAAGTGTCTGGTATCTCGGTAATCGATAATCCCAAAGATGCCAGGAAACGTCTTGGCTATGTGGCTCAAGAGGTTGCTCCAGATAAGGTGCTGACTGGAAGGGAATTATTGCAACTCCAAGCAGCGCTTTATCATATACCCGCAAAAGTAACAAAACAGCGGATTGAAAATGTTTTAGATTTACTCGGTTTACAGGAATACGCCAACAAAAAGACGGGAACCTATTCCGGTGGTTTACTCAAACGGTTGGATTTAGCTGCGGGATTACTCCACGCACCTGATTTATTAGTATTAGACGAACCAACAGCAGGGTTGGATATCGAAAGCCGTTTTGTGGTGTGGGAATTTCTGCGGAAGTTGCGAGAAGCAGGAACAACAGTATTAATTACCAGCCATTATTTAGAAGAAATCGACGCTTTGTCCGATCGAGTGGCAATAATCGATCGCGGTGAGGTAATTGCCACAGGAACACCATCCCAATTAAAAGATAAATTAGGAGGAGATAGAATAACTCTCCGCATTCGCGAGTTTACCTCGGATGAGGAAGCTCAAAAAGCCAAAAATTTACTTACTTCCCTACCTTTTGTCAAAGAAGCAATCATTAACAGCGCTCAAGGTAATTCCTTAAACTTGGTTGTTACCCAGCATCAAGATGCTTTGATTACTATACAGCAAGCTTTAAATAATGCCGGTTTACCCACCTTTGGGATTGCCCAATCTCGTCCGAGTTTAGATGATGTTTACCTCGCAGCAACAGGACGTACCTTGATGGATGCCGAATTTGCTGCGGTAGGAACTCGTGATATGAAAGCTGAAAAGAAACAAAGTATGAAGTAGGTTAGAGGTCAAAGGTTAAAGGTTAGAGGTCAACTGTCAACTGTCAACTGTCAACTGTTTTAATCTAAAATCCAAAATCGTTATGAGTGGCACAGTTTTATCTTCCAAGTCAGCAGATATTAATTTACAAGAAATAGCATCACCACAACTGTACAGTGATGCGAATCAAAGTGTTTTCTCTGAGTTAGTTCAAGAAACTTTGGCTTTAACTCGTCGTCTATTTATTCAGTTACAGCGTCGTCCTTCAACTTTAGTAGCTAGTATTATTCAACCTGTAATGTGGTTGGTGTTATTTGGCGCACTTTTTCAAAATGCACCAAAAGGAATTTTTGGCAATACGACAAATTACGCTGAATTTTTAGCTGCTGGGATAATAGTATTCACAGCTTTTGGTGGAGCGCTGAATGCTGGTTTACCGATTATGTTTGACCGAGAATTTGGCTTTTTAAATCGGTTATTAGTTGCTCCTTTAGCGTCACGTTTTTCTATTGTCTTTGCTTCGGCAATCTTTATTATCAGTCAAACTTTGCTGCAAGCAGCGGTAATTGTGGGGGCTGCGGCATTTTTGGGAGCGGGTATCCCCGATGCAGCGGGTTTAGCTACCATTGCTTTAATCGTGTTTCTACTGGCTTTGGGTGTAACGGCTCTCTCCTTGGGTTTAGCCTTCGCACTACCGGGACACATTGAGTTAATCGCAGTCATCTTCGTGACTAACTTACCTTTATTATTTGCCAGTACGGCTTTAGCTCCTTTGTCATTTATGCCTCAATGGTTACAGGTTATCGCCACAATCAATCCTCTGAGCTATGCAATTGAGCCAATCCGCTATCTTTACCAACATGAAAGTTGGGGATTAAATAGTATAGTGATGCACGCTTTTTGGGGTGATGTAACTTTTGGCGGTGCAATACTAGTATTGTTAGGCTTTGCGGTTGTAGCATTATTGAGCATTCAACCCCGCCTACGTCGTACTCTTGCGTAAAATAGAAGTATTAATTGGAGTCATAAAAGGGGAAAATTTGATGAAAATATCGATTTCACAACTTAATAAACTAGTTGCTGCTACTGTTACCGGATTTGGCATTGCTTGTATAATTTTACCTCAAGCGAGTTTGGCTCAAAGCAGTCAAGAGCTTTCCATACCATCTAGCTATCAAAACAATACATTTGATACAAAACAAGGTGATGGAGATTCCATCTACGGACCTCAAGATGGTAATTTTAATCCAATGAGTTTGATTCACCGAGCAAATTTTGGAACCTTAGACTGGCAAGGTTTTTCTTCTCAAAATCGGCAGCAAATTAATTCTGAAGCAGACTTATTCCGTGCAAAGCAAGAACGTTTGCTGCAACAACGTCAACAGCAATCGACAAACGGACAACAACCGAGTAATTTTGACTTTGCATTCCCAGTTTATACACCAGGGCAAACACCCGCTTCTGGGAATTAAAATTAACTGAATTTAGATATGAATTACAGATGTAGAGACGTGATATATCCCGTCTCTACATTTTTATGACCGAAACTCGGAGGGTGCAAGCCCCCGGATTCATTCGTGGGGATAAACCCGTGGGGAATTTATTCCCCGCACAGTTAAATATATGATATGATGTGTTGTGATACCTACATTATAAGTATCAAACGTGTTGATCTACGAATTTAAAGTTAAACCGAAACCACAACAAATATCAGCCATTTCTGAAGCCCTGCGGACATATCAATTTGTCCGAAATAAAGTGCTTCGTTTTTGGATGGATAATCGTGGTATAGGTAAAACCGAAATGTTTCGATACAACACGTTGTTAAGAAAAGAATTTAAGTTTGTAGAGGACTTGAATTCTCATGCTTGTCAAACTGCTGTAGAAAGAGTCTTAAAAGCAGTCAATCGGTTTTATGCTAATTGCAAAAACCATGTTTTAGGTAAAAAAGGGTATCCTAAATTTAAGAAAAATACTCGTTCCCTTGAATATAAAGTTTCAGGTTGGAAGCTATCAGACGATAGAAAGTACATTACTTTTACCGATAAAAAGAATATAGGTACTTTTAAACTGATCGGTTCAAGAGACTTAAATTTTTATCAATTAAGCCAAATCAAACGAGTCAAAATTGTACGTCGTGCGGATGGTTATTACGTACAATTTTCCGTAGAGCTAGACCGCTTAGATACGGTAAAACCTATAACTCCCAGCCAGAAAGCTGTAGGAATTGATGTCGGGATTAAATATTTCTTGAGTGATAGTCAAGGAAACATCGAAGATAATCCACAGTTTTATCGTCAGGGAGAAAGACAATTAAACCGTCTGAATCGTCACAAATCTAAAAAGTATAAAAAAGGTAAACCACAGTCTCAAAATTATCATAAAGCTAGAATCCGTTATGCCCGTAAACATTTAAAAGTAAGTAGGCAGCGAGAAGAGTTTGTTAAAAAAGTAGCACTCCGTTTAATCCAATCTAACGATTTGGTAGCTTATGAAAATTTGAATGTTAAAGGTATGGTAAGAAATCGAAATCTAGCTAAGTCGATAACTGATGCAGGATGGTCCTTATTTCGTCGCTGGTTGGATTATTTTGGCTATAAATATGGAAAGTTAACAATTGCTGTTGCTCCCCATAATACTAGTCAGAATTGTTCTAATTGCGGTGAAAAAGTGCAAAAGTCTCTATCAACTAGAACCCATATTTGTAATTATTGTGGATACATAGAAGATCGGGATATTAATGCAGCAATTAATATTTTGCAGAAGGGATTAAGTACGGTGGGGCACACCGGATCTTATAAGCTTGGGGAGATAGAACCACTGGTCGGATTGGAGAAATCCTGTTCGGTTAAGTTGTATCCGTGAACCAAGAATCCCCCGCATTCTATGCGTGGGGAGTGTCAATAATGTGGAAATTATAAACCTAAAGATTTTAGTACATCTTCAGCGTGGGTAGTTGTATTTACACTAGAGTCAACATTGATGATTTTACCCTCACCGTCAATCACGTAGGTAACGCGCTTTGCGTAACCACCACCGTCAACATCATAAGCATGGATTAAGTTTTTTTCGGTATCAACTAGTAAGGGAAAATTGAGATTGTATTTTTGGGTAAAAGCTTGGTGAGAAACTTGATCATCTGCACTTACACCTAAAACTACAATATCCTTACTTTGATATTGGGATTGAGCATCGCGGAAGCTACAAGCTTGTTTAGTACATCCAGAAGTATCGTCTTTGGGGTAAAAGTACAAAACTACTGTTTTACCTTTAAAATCTGACAAAGAAACGGTATTACCATTGGTATCTTTGGTGGTGAAATTAGGTGCTTGGGTTCCAACTGATAGAGCCATAATCTTAATTTAATTTATTAGATTGCAATGAGTATTTTATCTTAAATCTCTACTAATCTATAAATTATTGATCGGTATCAACCATTGTTAATCTCAAGGGGATAGGGAATAGGAAATTCTTATTAGAAAACCTACTGAGTCTTTTTGAACAGTCTACGGAGTTTTCTTATGAGTACTAAAATTTACTTAATTTAAACAGATATGTGATTTAAATAACTTACTTGACATTTTTCCAAAAGTAACATTATAAACAATCACTATCTGTATAGATTAAATCGATTAATGCTATCAACAGAAACAGGCACTAGTAAATACGCGAAAATCTTTTTAGTTGCTATTTGTGTACTATATTTTATCGTATTTTTATATTTAAATAAGCTGCAATTTTCTCCAATATGGGATGAACCCAATTTTTGGCAGACAAGTTTAATATTTAGTCGTAGCTTAATTCCTCCTCAAACTTGGTTACAAGATTACCAAGAATTAAATACACCATTGCCATTTATCATCTTTGGATTTTTAGAATTTTTATTCAAAGGTGGAATTTTCGTTGGACGGCTGTTCAATTTTTTTCTGTCTTTTTTAATGACTTGTATTATTGGACTACCTATCAATAAAACAAGAAAAAATTCATTTTTGGCTTTATGTGGCTTAATATCATTTCCTTACTATTTATGGTTAAGCGGACATCTTTATACGGATATTATTGCTAGCTTTTTTGTATTAATAGGATTTGTGTTCTATATCCGTTGTCAACATATTTTTAGTGGAATTAGCTTTGTATTAGCAATTGCATCGCGCCAATATATGCTAGTATTTCCTTTAGCAATTACAGCTTATGAACTTTTCAAATATTTAAAAATAAAGTTTATCAATTATCAACAAGGCGGAAAAACTCAATCTCATCAAAAATATAAGCACCAACTGATTCGTATACTTGCACCACTAACTGCTTCCTTTTCTATTTTTGGTTGGTTTTTGCTTTTCAAAGGAATAGCTCCTCAAGCTGCAATTACAGAACGTTCTACACCAGAAGTTCAATTGAATTGGTGGTCAATTGAGTTAAATAGTAGCCTGTATTTTTTAGCTTGTGTTGGTTTATATTTTGTAATTCCAGAATTAATTTTGTTTCGTCCTAAGTTAAGAATCAAAAAAATATTGACGCGCACTAATATATTTTTAGCTGTCGTTTTATTATTGTTATTTATCATTTTTCCACCTTTAGAAGCCCACGGAATTTTAATTAAAGTCGCAAAAATACTTCCAAACGACTTTTTGAGATTAACTTTATTTTATTTTTTAGCATTAATTACTTGTTGGAGATTTTTCAAACGCCCCAATCTTGCTTTTTGGATTCTATTGGTAAATAGCGGATTAATGATAAAAGCATATCCTTGGGATAAATATTTACTTCCCCTGTTAATTGTTTTCTGGTATTTCAAATCAATCGAAATTTTAGATAAAAACATTATTCATAAAGCAAAAAATATGAGAGTTTGATAATTATCTAATTGCTTGTAACTTGGCTTGATCACTCAGCTACCTATCCTATATTTCAAACCCTATACTCTATTGTTTTCTATGTAATGCCGTTTTTGTATGAATATGCACGCTCACCACCTCCGGTGGGCTTTGCTTGTATAGGGATGCCGAGTGTTAGCGTTCATGCGGAGCGTGCGGCGAGCGCGTGTCCGTAAGGACATGGGGAAATATAGCGCAACCTCATATAGAATTGGTGTAAGTAAAAACTTTACTTAAGTTAATTGCCATGAAAATAAATAATCATTTTAGACCTGAAATCAAAAAAACATACTTGTTTAATATATATTTTTTAATTTCTATAGGTGTTATTTACTTATTATTATTTCTTGCTCTAAATAAACTTCAATATTCCGCAACGACTGACGAACCACATTACTGGGAAACAAGTTTACGATTTAGCTATAGTTTGATTCCCAGTTTAGAATTGCTCAGAAATTACGGTGAACTTAATACTCCATTGCCGTTTATGATGTTTGGAGGATTGGAATATCTGTTTAAAGGTGGAATTTTTGCTGGAAGATTTTTAAATTTTATCATTTCTTTTTTGATGACTTGTCTTATTGGCTTACCAAAAGGCAAAGTGACGAAAAAATCAGTTTTAAGTGTATGCGGTTTATTATTATTTCCTTACTATTTAATTTTAAGTGGTCGTCTTTATACTGATATTATCGCTGTTTTTTTTGTATTCCTAGGATTTTGGTTTTATCTTCGCTCTCAACATATACTTAGTAGCTTTGCATTTATTTTAGCAATTGCATCGCGTCAATTTATGCTAGCTTTTCCTTTGGCGATCGCTATTTTTGAACTAATTAATTATTTAATCATTAAAATGCGAATATATGGCTTAAAAAAAGTTGCTAATTCATACTCAGAAAATAGTGAACAAGAACTGGGAACTATCGAAACAAATGATTTAGCTAAAACTCGAATAAATCCTCTTCGTTGGTTAATGCCATTAATTGCTTCACTATCAATAGTAGGATGGTTATTATTTTTTCGAGGTATAGCCCCTGAAGCAGGTATGGTAGCACGTACAGTACCAAAGGTACAACAAAACTTATGGTCAATAGACCTTAGTGGTAGTTATTTTTCTCTCAGTTGCGTTGGTTTATATTTTGTAATTCCAGAATTAATTTTGTTCCGTCCTAAATTGAGAATACAAAATTTATTGACGCGCAATAATATATTTTTTGCTGCTGTTTTGTTGTTATTATTTATCATTTTTCCACTTTTAGAAGCTCACGGAATTTTAATTAAAGTCGCCACAATATTACTTCCAAACGACTTTTTGAGATTGACTGTATTTTATTTTTTAGCATTAATTACTTGTTTGAGATTTTTTAATCGTCTCAATCTTGCTTTTTGGCTTTTATTAATCAACTGTGGATTAATGATGAAGGCATATCCTTGGGATAAATATGTGCTTCCATTATTAATCGTATTCTGGTATTTAAAATCAATAAATATTCTCGATAAAAAAAGCTTAATCAAATTCCCATCCGCTGCAATTTATGAATAAATTATTTTCTATATTGTACTTGAAATTCCAAGTAACTTATTTTACTACTACCAAAAAATATATGTTTTTTCAAATACTTCTCTATGGGTATATTTATCTTGTTCATCAAAACTTTATATTTGTAAAGTTAAGGCAAATTTTTGTTTAATGTGTTTTAAATAGCCCTTTATTGCTTTCTAATAATTAAAGTAAGTAACAAAGGGCATAAAAGGGTCGTCTAAAAAATCCGCATTTTCCTGTATACTCATTCAAAAAGAAGCTAAATAAATACACAATTGAATTGTTTATGGAGTGATAAGGAATTAACTTACAATGCATACTCCTACTCAGGTAAGTATTTCAGTAATTATCCCAGTACACAATGGAGGGGATAGCTTTCGTCTATGCTTGTCTAGCCTGAAAGAATCAACAATTTATCCAGATGAAATCATAGTTGTCTCCGATGCAGATACAGATGGCTCTTGGTTGGTAGCGGAAGAATTTGGCGCAAAGGTAATCAGGATGGCTGTAAATGCAGGTCCTGCGAAAGCCCGGAATTTAGGTGCGAGTGTAGCCACGGGGGATATACTCTACTTCGTTGATGCTGATGTAGTCATTTCTCAAGATGCAATTAGTCAAGTCAAAAAAGCTTTTGAAAATGAATCCGATTTAGCTGCCTTGATTGGCTCCTATGATGACGAACCGGGAGCAAGTAACTTTTTATCGCAGTATAAAAATTTATTTCACCATTACACTCATCAAATAGCGAGTCAAGAAGCCTTCACATTTTGGGGTGCTTGTGGCGCAATCCGTCGCGAGATATTTCTTTCTTTGAGTGGATTTAATGAGAGCTATCGACGACCTAGTATAGAAGATATCGAACTAGGGTACCGTATTAGACGGGGTGGTTATAAAATTAAGCTTGTGAAAGATTTACAGGTAAAGCATCTGAAACGATGGGGTGTTGTTTCTTTATTAAAAGCAGAAATCTTCTACCGTGCTTTGCCTTGGACAGAATTGATTTTGCGTCAACGTCAATTAGATAATGACTTGAACTTAGGGGTATCTAGTCGTTTAAGCGTAGTTTTGATTTATGCAATTTTAGCTACTTTAGTTGCAGCCTGGTGGTGGTCTGGTTTTTTGGCTGTGACTGCGCTACTGAGTCTAATCATGCTATGGCTAAATTTTGCAGTTTATCGTTTCTTTCATGATAAACGTGGCTTAGGGTTCGCATTGCGCGTCATTCCTTGGCATTGGTTTTATTACATCTACGGTGGTTTAGCCTTTGCTGTTGGTACAACTAACTATTTATGGCATCAGTGGTTCTTATCAAAGTTAGATATCTCCACTGCATGAAATTCATCCCATAGAAACTAATACACCCTTACTTGAAGTTATGAACAATCATCCAGTTGTCGTTATCGGAGCCGGTCCAGCAGGTTTAACTGCTGCTTATCATTTAGTTAAGAACGGGATTAAACCTATTGTCTTGGAGCAATCAGACACAGTAGGTGGAATCTCTCGGACTGAGAAGTATAAAGGATATCATTTTGACATCGGTGGTCATCGCTTTTTTACCAAAGTTCAAGAAGTACAAGACCTGTGGTATGAAGTTCTTGAAGATGATTTTATCAAGACTCCGCGTATGTCGCGCATCTATTATCAAGGCAAATTTTTTCAATATCCTTTAAGTGCTTTTGATACTCTGCAAAAATTGGGAATTTCCGAAAGTTTCTTGATTATTTGGTCTTACTTGGAAGCCAAACGCAGACCCCTGCCGGTAGAAGATAATTTAGAACAATGGGTAACAAATCGTTTTGGTCAACGTCTTTATAAAACTTTTTTTAAAACTTATACTGAGAAGGTTTGGGGTATTCCCTGTACTCAGATTCAAGCAGAATGGGCAGCGCAGCGCATCAAAGGTTTGTCTGTAAAAACCGCAGTTCTCAATGCATTGTTTGGTAAAAATGACACTAAAACTCTAATTAAAGAATTTGATTACCCTAGATTAGGACCGGGGATGATGTGGGAGCGCTTTGCCGAAAAGATACAAGAAGCTGGCGGTGAAGTGCATTTAAATACAAAAGTACTGGGAATGGAGCGTCAAGGAAAGCGCATCACTAAAGTGATTGCTCAACGGGATGATAATCTGATTCAAATTGAGGGAGAGAATTTTATTTCTAGTATGCCTCTGAATCTGTTAGTTCAGAAAATGAATCCAAGTCTACCAGATGAAGTGGTACAAGCTGCAAACGGTTTGAAATACCGGGATTTTCTGATTGTGTCCTTGATTATAGATGCACCAGATTTATTTCCCGACAATTGGATTTATATTCACGCTTCAGAAGTGAAAGTAGGACGGATTCAGAACTTCAAAAATTGGAGTGCTGCAATGGTTCCCGATGCTAGTAAAACTTGTTTGGGTATGGAATATTTTTGTAACATTGGCGACCCTCTGTGGTCAAAGACAGATGCAGAATTAATCGAGTTAGCGAAGCAGGAATTGGAAGTATTAGGATTAGCTAAAGGTGCGGTTGTAGAAGACGGAGTTGTGATTCGTCAACCGAAAGCTTATCCAGTTTACGATGGCGATTATCGCCAGCATTTAGAAGTAATTCAAAATTATTTGCAAGGTTTTGAAAATCTCCAAACAACTGGTCGAAATGGAATGCATCGTTATAATAATCAAGACCATTCCATGCTGACAGCTTTGTTAGCAGCGAAAAATCTCTTGGGAGAAAAACACGATTTGTGGGAGGTTAATACCGAGCGTTCTTATCATGAAGACTTTACTAAAGAAGAGTGGAAGCAAGTGACTTCATCGGAAGATGATAATAATTTAACTGTTGTAGCATCAAATAAATAAGTAATAGGGAAGTAAATTATAAGTGGCTTGATGTAAATGATAAACGACAGAAGTCGGGTTTTTATAACCATTTTGTTGTATTACAGATACTTATGCTAAAAACCCGACTTGTGATCTCACTAAATTTTAATATTGAAATGCAGCTAGCTTATGAACGAACCTCAAGTAACAATTGTTGTATCACCTCGCGAACGTTTTAGCTATACTCGTGAGTCCTTAGAGAGTATTTACGAAAATACTCAGATTCCTTTTAAATTAGTGTATGTAGACGGTAATTCTCCGAAGAAAGTACGGGAATATTTGCAAAATCAAGCCCAGGAAAAAGGTTTTAAATTAATTCGCACCGACTATTACCTGACTCCCAATAACGCGAGAAATATCGGTTTAGCTGAAGTCGATACCAAATATGTTCTGTTTGCAGATAACGATATTATTCCTGCTGCTGGATGGTTAAAAGCTTTGATAGATTGTGCGGAAGATACTGAAGCGACAGTGGTTGGACCATTAATGTTTCAATATTTGCCGTTACACCAAGAAATTCACTTTGCTGGTGGAGAATCGCATATTGTTGTTGACAAAAAAGGTCGGCGGCGTTTGCGTGAGAAAATGTACAAGCAAGGCAAACAAATTACAGATCCGCGAGTACAATTACAGCGTACAGCAACCGAATTGTGCGAGTTTCACTGTATGTTGGTTCGCACTGATATATTTAAACATTTGGGTGTGTTTGATCGACAAATGCTGAATACAAAAGAACATCTCGACTTTTGTATGAATGTGATCAAAGCTGGAGGTACTGTTTATTTTGAACCAGCAAGTCTTGTCACCTATGTTCCCACATCACCTTTAAAATTCAGTGATATGCATTATTATATGTTGCGCTGGAGTGATGCATGGGAATTGGAAAGCTTATCACGATTACGTCAAAAATGGAATCTAGCTGAAGACGGATATTTTCAGCATAAATATAAAGCATTGGGTTGGAGACGTAGAAGTACAATCCTGATGCCGATAGTTCGCTTTCTAACTTTGGGTATTGAAAATCAATTTCTGGAAAAAGTGCTGATGTATGGCTTATTTGCACCTGTAGAAAAGTTACTCAATCGCTATCTTACAAGTGTTTATGCCAAAAAATATCTTCAACCTCAAACAACTCCGGCTATAGCTTCCCAACAAACATTATCGCCCGAAGCATGAAATATAAATAATTTATGCTTCTAAATTTTGGGTTCAATGAAAATTCTTCTGCTAAATGATGTTGGTACAGCTACTGGTGGTGCGGAAACTCAGATGCTTTCCCTACGGGATAACTTACGTTCCTTGTCCCATGATGTGCGTTTGTTTTCTAGCAAAGCGAAACCAGTAGCTGATAGTCCTTTGCTTTGTGAATACAGTTGCTTTGGTACAAATTCGCTGTTTCAAGTGATTTCTCAGACTGCGAATGTTTCCGCTTATCTGAATTTACGCCGCGTTTTAAATGAATTTCAACCGGATGTAGTCCACGTGCGAATGTTTATGTGGCAACTTTCACCGTTGATTTTACCATTGCTTGAAAAAATACCATGTCTATATCAAACAGCAGTGTACAAGGCAATCTGCCCTTTGGGAACTAAATTACTACCCGATGGCAGTCCTTGTAAATACAAAGCGGGAAAAGCTTGCTTAAATCATGGTTGTCTTACACCCCAATCATGGACGGTATTTATGGTACAACGACAGCTTTGGTTGCGTTGGCGACACGTTTTCAATACAGTGGTGGCATTGAGTCATGCAATGAAAGTCAATTTAGAAGCAGATGGAATTGCACCAGTTAAAGTAGTTCACAACGGTGTACCGCAAAGAAAGCAGCGTCCACCCCTGCGAGAGCCAGCAACAGTTGTTTTTGCAGGACGGTTGGTTTCAGAAAAAGGAGTTGACGTTTTATTAAAAGCATTTGCACGGGTAAAGGTACAAGTACCATTAGCTCAATTAATTATTGCAGGTCAAGGAGTAGAAGCGGCAAATTTAACAGCTTTAGCTGAAGAACTGGGAATAAATGAAAGCGTTAAATGGCTCGGACACATACCCCGTGAAGAATTGGAGCAACAGTTTGATGCAGCTTGGGTGCAAGTAGTACCTTCATTGTGGGCGGAACCCTTTGGCAATGTGACTACAGAGGCAATGATGCGGGGTACGGCGGTAATTGCTAGTAGTACCGGCGCACAACCAGAAATTGTCAACCACGATCAAACAGGTTTTTTAGTTCCACCAGGAGATGTTGCAGCCCTAGGGAATGCTTTGATCAAGTTACTGAGTAATCGTGAATTAGCAGAAGAAATGGGACAAGCTGGACGCAAGCGAGCAATTGAAGAGTTTAGCGAACAACGACGCACCCAAGGTTTTTTAGATATTTATCAAGAAATTATAAGTAGTGGGAGTAGGGAGTAGGGAACTGGGAATAGAAAATCCTGGTATCTTAATTCTTTCCGTTGGGTGAGAAGTCGGGTTTTTACAACTGTTGTGTTGGGTTAAGGATATTGATCTGAAAAACTCAAATTCTGTTGATAAAGTATAAAATATCCGCAACGGAGGGATTTTAAATATGAAATTCAATCGTCAATTAAACATCGATACCCTCCGTTCCGACTTGAAGCGTCGGTCACTTTTATCTGGTTTAATTAACTTTGCTGCTCAACCAGTAAAACTAGCTGTGGGAATTGCTTCAACAGCGATACTGGCTCGAATTTTAACACCAACAGACTTCGGTCTAGTTGCCATGGTAATGCCTTTGCTGTCTTTTGCTGACAGTTTGAGTAATTTTGGTTTAGAAACTGCTACCGTACAACGGGAAGAACTCGATAATCAGCAACTTAGTGCTAGCTTTTGGCTGTCGTTGAAAGTCAACACCGTAATTGTTGGCTTGATGCTCATCATGGCTCCGATTCTTGCTCGCTTTTATGGAGAACAGGAGTTAATCGGAATTACCCTTCTCATGACCTTTGGTTTTCTCGCAGTTTGTTTGACATTCGTGCATAAGTCACTGTTAAAGCGACAGATGCATTTTGGTATACTGACAACAATTGAAGTTGTTTCCTTGGTTGTGTCTGCTGCGATCGCAATTGGTGCGGCTATTGTCGGTTGGGGTTATTGGGCTTTGGTCTTGCAGTTGGTTGTGATGCAATTGATCCAAAGCATCGCTTATTTAATCATTTGTCCTTGGCGACCGGAAAAATACATTACAAATAAAAAAACAAACGCTGATTTCCAGGCAATGTTTTCTTACGGAGCGCATCTAACTGGATTTCGCTTTCTCATGCGTATCGGTATGCAATTAGACCGGATACTAATTGGTTACTTGAGTGGAGCTGCAGCCTTGGGACTTTATCAAGTTGCTTATAAATGGGCTTATTTTTCTTTTGAACAGGTTTATTTTCCACTTTTTGACGTTGCAGTTTCTAGTTTTAGCCGCACGCTCCACGACACAAATTTATACCGTAGCTACTGCCGCAAAGGTTTAATGTTACTATTTGCTTTGTGTATGCCAGCTTTAGCATTTTCCTTTGTTGAAGCTCAAAATATAATTCTATTACTGTTAGGAAATCAATGGCTAGGGGCTGTTCCTTTATTTAGAATGCTGAGTGTGGCGGTATTCGTCGGTAGTATGTACCGAGTGACAAAATGGCTTTATGTATCCGCAGGCCAGACACAGCAGCAATTTCGCTGGGGATTGATTCATACACCCATTGCGATCGCGGGTGTGGTAATCGGTTCGCAATGGGGGGCTTTTGGTGTTGCAACTGGTTACACTATCGGGATTTGTTTATTGACTTATCCATCAGTAGCTTTTTGTTTAAAAACATCACCTCTGACTGGGAAAGATTTTTTATCAGCAATCGCTTGTCCAGCGTTTTCTTCAATTAGTGCAGCAGTTGTCCTTTATCTGTGCAAACAAGTATTGCCTAATTTTGACAACTTAATTATGACTTTATCAGTTAGTTTTATGATTTTTTGCCTTAACTATATATTATTGTGGTTCGTGCTTCCTGAAGGTAGAAAATCAATCATGGAAGTCTTGCAAAACTTAAAACAATTGCGTTAAAAATCTCATTAATTTGCAAATATCAAAAATATCAAAAACATCAACAAGATGAACAACATTAATCAATCAAACCCATTTATTTCAATCGTTATCCCAACTTATAACCGTCCCGAACGACTTACTCAGTGTCTGGAATCTTTGACTAAGTTGGAATATCCCCGCGATCGCTTTGAAGTTGTGGTGGTTGATGATGGTAGTAAAATGTCGCTAGAACCAGTAGTAGAGCGTTTCCACAATCAATTAAAAATCACGCTGTTCAAACAAAAAAATGCTGGTCCGGCTAGCGCTCGTAATACTGGTGCTAAACTTGCAAAAGGAGATTTCCTCGCTTTTACCGACGATGACTGTAAACCCCTTCCGGATTGGTTAAACAAATTAGCAGCACGTTTTATTACAGACCCAGATAGTATGATCGGTGGTAAAACGTTAAATGCTCTTCCCGATAATCTTTATTCAACCACTAGTCAAGTACTAATTGATTATTTATATAATTATTACAATTTAGGTGCCAAACGTTCAAACTTTTTCGCGTCTAATAATTTTGCCTTACCATCGAAGCGCTTTCAAGCTCTTGGCGGTTTTGATACAACTTTTCCCCTAGCAGCAGGAGAAGACCGGGAATTTTGCGATCGCTGGCTGCAATTTGGGAATAAAATGGTTTATGCGCCGGAAGTCCAAGTGTACCACGCTCATAATTTGACATTATCAAGTTACTGGCGACAGCATTTTCATTATGGACGCGGTGCTTTTTGTTTTCATCAAATCCGAGCTAAACGCGCTGATACACAAATTAAAGTTGAACCAATTTCATTTTATTGGAATTTATTAACCTATCCTTTATCGCAACCAACACCTCAGCCAAAATTGTTACTCTCTGCATTATTATTTATCTCTCAAGTTGCTGGTGTCGCAGGCTTTTTCTGGGAAAAAAATTATCAGACTAATAATTAACTGGATTTGAGATTTTGCAGTATTTTTAATCAAAATTTTCACTCAAATTAAATAAATCAGGGAAAATCACCAATGATAAGGACTCGTAAAAGCCTCAATAAAAATCGTGGCTTTTTTTCCAAATATATTACTTATTCTAATTGTCTAATATTAGTATTTTTTATTTTGAGTTTTATCGGCATTATCAATCATGAAATGTGGCGCGATGAAACTCAAGCATGGTTAATTGCCAGAGATGCTTCAAACTTAACTGATTTATATGAAAATTTAAAATATGAAGGGCATCCAGGATTATGGCATTTATGTTTATTTTTGATTACTAAAATTACTCGCAATCCTTTTGCAATGCAGTTTTTTCATATCCTGATTTCTACTGCTATTGTCTACATATTCGTTAAAAAATCGCCTTTTAATCTAGTACAAAAAACCTTTTTTACATTTAGCTATTTTTCTTTATTTGAATATAATCTAATTAGTAGAAATTATAATTTAGGAATATTATTAGTTTTTATTTTTTGTTATTTATTTACTCGTATAAATATAAATTATATCACTACATTTTTAACTTTAGCACTTCTAGCAAATACCAATGTATACGGCTTAATTATTTGTTTATGCTTAAGTGCTACTCTAATTCTCGATAGGATTAGAGAATATAGAATCAATCAAAATAACATAACTCGCCAACAGATAAAAAATCTACTTATAGGTTTATTAATTTTATGTTTAGGTATAGGATTATCAATTTTACAAATACTTCCAGCAGCTATACAAGATACAACTAACGATATACAACAAAATCTAGGAGAAACTGCAACAGTATCTAAATTTGAATTAATATTAAATTTGTTCAAACGTTTGGGATATACTTTAAGGTCAATTTGGTATAGTTACGTGCCAATACCTAACTTTTTAGAATACCACTTTTGGAGTACAAATATTACATTTATTTCACCTTATCTGACATTAGTCGCTTTATTTTTATCTTTATTTTTACTATTATTCTCAGTCTTAATATTTATCGATAAACCGATAGTTCTATTTCTATATTTATCTGGAAATTTTACAATATTCTTGTTTACCTGGTTCAAATGGCAGGGAACATTAAGACATCATGGTCATTTATTTTTTCTCTTTTTAGCTTGTATATGGATTAGTAGATGTTTTCATCCATCAGATAAAATTCCTAAACGTTGGCAAAAGATTACGAATTTGACTAATTTTTGTCAAAAATATCAGAACAAAGCTATCACAATTATTTTAACAGTTCAGATGTTTTCAGGTTTTTATGCTTATACCATGGATTTAACTTATCCATTTTCTAGAAGTAAGGTTGCAGCAGAATTTATTCAAAAACAAGGATTAAGCGAAGAATTTATTCTCGGTAGTAAAGATACTACAGTATCGCCAATTTCTGCTTATATAGATAAACAAATATTTTACATAGAATATAATAAGTTAGGTAGTTTCTTTAATAATAAACAAAGAATATATTTAGAAAATCAATCAAAATTAATTAATCAAGTAGATTCTGCAATAAAAGATAATTTGAAAAAAAATGTTTTAATCTTGAGTGAGCCACTTGAGGTAACAAACACTCAGTTAAAAATTACCAAAATTAAGGAATTTAGAAACAGTATTATTGCTGAAGAAAGATACTACATATATCTTGTCGAAAAAAATAATTAGCTACTTGATTAATTTGTTTAAAATTTAGCGATCGCGACAATTTATATTTTTCAATTTATAACCAAAGTGTCGCTGTATTGATTCCCAAATATAGCTCTGTATCTTAGAGAAAATCCATCTTTAAGTGAGCGTAAATCAGATAAATCGAGTAAATTATCAATTTATGTTTAAATTAAATCAATATTACGATTAATATAGTATGTAAAAACAATATCAATATATCTAAAATGCCTGCTGTGGATTCGCAAACCCAAAAAAGAGCTTCCCTAGCCCTCAGATGTTCTCCTTTTAATTTAAGCTTATTTCAGCAGATGCTCGCAGGACGAATAGCAATGGGTGAAATTGCTGGGAGTAATGGCGTAAAAAACAACTACACAAAACGTCCCTTGTCGGAATTAGCGGCAGATAATGCTTTGGTATGGTTAATTGAAGTAGGTTTATTGCGTCGCGAAGTTGACGGACAAGGAATTACAGATAGTTTTCGTCTGACTCCTTTAGGTCGTCAAATGGTAGAAAGCGCATCAGTTCAGGGCTGGACAGTTCCCACATTTGGCGATCGCCTAAAAAATGCATCAACACGTATATTAAGATTACCTTTTTAAATTAATTTTTTAAATTAATTGGGTAATTAGATCAAGAAAAGTTAGGAGTAAGGTTAAGAGGGGAACAATAAATAGGTGAGTCCCTACTCCATTTATGAAGTGTTTATAAATCGGAATAGAAACCCGGTTTAACTGATTAGAGATTTGATGTTGAGATTAGGTGTAATCGATTACCCGGTCATCAATCTCAGATTTCTTGGCTTCATCCTTTTATTCAATAAGTCCGATAAACAAAAGATAATAGTTAATTATGAAAGCAATTATGGTGGTGGGAACAACATCCCACGCAGGGAAATCACTTTTATGCGCCGCAATTTGTCGTATTTTATCGCGACGCGGCTGGCGAGTGGCTCCCTTTAAAGGTCAAAATATGGCGAATAATGCTTATGTTACAGCCAATGGCGGAGAAATTGGTTATGCACAAGCGGTACAAGCTTGGGCTGCGGGGGTAGTTCCTTTGGTAGAAATGAACCCAATTTTACTAAAACCCCAAGGAGATATGACTTCTCAGGTTATTATCAAAGGTAAAGCTGTAGGGAAAGTCAGCGCTACAGACTATTACGAGCAGTATTTTGACATCGGATGGAAAGCAATTGAAGAATCCTTAACTAACTTGGCAACAGAATTCGATTTATTAGTTTGTGAAGGTGCTGGTAGCCCTGCGGAAATCAACCTCAAACACCGCGATTTAACGAATATGCGGGTTGCGAAGCATTTAAATGCAATGACTTTATTAGTAGTTGATATCGAGCGTGGTGGAGCTTTTGCTCACGTTGTTGGCACTTTGGAGTTATTGGAGCCAGAAGAACGCGCTTTAATTAAAGGTATTGTGATCAATAAGTTCCGGGGACAGCGTTCGATTTTGGAACCGGGAATTAAATGGTTGGAAGAAAGGACTGGTATTCCAGTTGTGGGAGTTATCCCTTACTTGGAACAGGTATTTCCTGCTGAAGATTCCCTTGATTTACTCGAAAGAAAACCCCGCCAATTTAATGGGGAACTAAATATTACTGTTATTAAGCTACCAAGAATCGCCAACTTTACAGATTTTGACCCCCTAGAATCAGAACCTAGCGTTGGGATAAAATACTTGAGTCCAAAGCATGAGTTAGGACATCCCGATGCGGTAATTCTTCCAGGTACGAAAACTACAATACCTGATTTATTGCTACTGCAAAGAACTGGAATGGCTGAGCAAATTCAAAATTATGCAGCAGCAGGTGGTACGGTATTAGGAATTTGCGGTGGTTTCCAAATTTTAGGTCAAATGATCGCCGATCCCGAAGGTATAGAAGGACAAGCTGGTAGATTTGGAGGTTTGGGATTATTACCGATTAAAAGCGTAATTACCGGACAAAAAATTGCCCGTCAGCGTCAAGTTACCTCTAATTTTCCTCAAGCTGGTTTACCCGTTCATGGTTTTGAAATTCATCAAGGACGTTCTCGTATCGAAACACAAAGTCCGAATCCTCAAGGTTTCGAGGCTTTATTTGACGATGTTAATTTAGGCTTAGTTGATAAATGTCAATCCGTTTGGGGTACTTATCTTCACGGTATGTTTGATAACGGTCCTTGGAGACGCGCTTGGTTAAATCGCTTACGTCAGCAACGGGGTTTAAAATCTTTACCTACTGGTGTTCCCAACTACCGCGAACAAAGAGAAAAACTTTTAGATTCTCTGGCTGTAAATGTAGAACGCTATTTAGACTTAAGTGTTTTATTATCGTAGTTAAGAGTTAGTACCACCGGAGTTAGGAGTTAATAAAACAACTGTCAACTGTCAACTGTCAACTATCAATTAATTAAAACATGAGCATTCAAGTCCACTTTTTGCCAGACGATGTTAAAATTGATGCCGAAATTGGAGAATCTTTACTCGATGTAGCTGATAGAGCGGGGGTATTTATTCCTACTGGTTGTTTAATGGGGTCTTGTCACGCTTGCACAGTAGAGGTAAAAGATGGAGATATCATCCGTGCTTGCATCAGTTCCGTACCAGCAGGACGAGAAAAATTGACCATTAATGTATTCAGCGACCCCACCTGGTAATCGCCTTTTAGTAACTAAAAATTAGCTTAAAATTACAATCTATTACTCAAATATTCTTGAGAATTAACATAATTATGAGCGTATTCCTTAAACCTTTCTAAATTCTCTTGTAGGGTTGATTCTACGACTCGTCCTAAAAACAAGTTATCCATAATTTTTCCAATGATACCGGGTATTCCATAACCAACGGTCAGTTTGACAATACTACTATTTTGACGGTCGTAAAACCTCACTGCTCCTTGATTCGGTAAACCATCAACTGATTCCCATTGAATTATCTGATGGGGGACTAATTTGAGAATGCGCGATCGCCAAGTAAATTGAAATCCACCAGCATCTAATTTCCACAGGGATAATTCTGGATTATCTTCAAGAACTTTGACTGATTCAATCCATTTCATCCAGCGAGGCATCTGCTCTAAATCCGACCACATACCCCATACTACGTTTATAGGAGCGTCTACCTCTACTTGTACGGTATGCTCCAACCAGTTTTTCATTCTTTGTATTTGTCCTACTTTTTGGCTTTAGAGTGTTAAAGGCGCTATTTTTTGGCATTTTCCAAAACGACCTTCGCCGCACGCCTTCCTGAAATTGTCGCACCTTCCATACTATCGATATAATCTTGCTGAGTGTAACTACCCGCAAGGAAGAAATTTTCCAAGGGTGTTTTTTGGGAAGGACGATAAACATCCATTCCGGGTGCTTCCCGATATAGTGACTGAGCAAGCTTAACGACACTATACCAGGTCATGTTTAATTCTCGCGAAGAAGGAAATAACTCATGTACCTGGGCTAAAACGTGTTTAGCTATTTCTTCGTTACTTTTCTTGATAAAAGGGTCTCCTGGAGTCAGTACCAGTTGCATTAAAGAACCGCTACCTTGGCGATAATAATCAGCAGGGCTGGTTAAAGCCAAATCGGCAAAGCAAGAAAAATCGGCATCGGGGGTATACAGTAAATTATCTATACCCGCAGTTTGCTGCAATGAGGAGCGTTTCTCGGCATCCTGCATTTCTGTCACCCAACCATCAAAGCGTAACTGTACGGTTGCAACAGGTACCGCATCCAACTTGTAAATATTGTCAAACTCCAACCATTTACGCCATTGTGAAGGTAGTAAACGAGTAATTCCAGGTAAATCACAAGCTGCAATATAAGCATCAGCAGTTATGTCTTCTTGGGTATCACCGTTTGCAACTACTAATCCATCTACCCGCGTTTTACCTTCAACTTCGCTAAATTTAATTTCTCGCACTTGACGACGAGTATAAATTTTGGTTCCCCTCGCTTGTAAGTAATCCAAAATTGGCTTGTGCAGGTATTCTTGGGGAGAACCTTCAAGCATCCGTAGTTTTGAAGCTTCGGTTCTGGTTGCAAATAACTGGAATATTGTCAACATACAGCGGGCGGACATATTTTCACAATCGATGAAACCCAAAGCGTAAGCGATGGGGTTCCACATCCGTTCGATGCTTCCGTTGTTACCACCGTGACTACGAAACCAGTCTGCGAAGCTAATTTTATCTAAGTCGCGAATGGTTTTCATCGCACCATCAAAGTCAACTAGACCTCGCACAACTGGACTTGTCCCCAGGGCTAAAGAATTTTGGATCTTATCCTGTAACGATAGTTGAGAAGTAGTAAAGAAAGCTTTCAATCCATTGAAGGGCGCACCAGTCAGGAAGCGAAAATCTAAAGCACCAATTCGTCCTCCTCGATTTATAAACTGATGGGTATGTTCTTTTGAACGTAAGTTTTCAAATGCACCCACCTTCTTCATCAAATCAAATAACTGATAGTAGCACCCAAAAAATACGTGTAATCCCATTTCCACGTGATTACCATCGTTATCAATCCAACTACCGACTTTCCCACCAACAAATGGGCGAGACTCGAAAATCTGGATTTCACAACCGGCATCGGCTAAATCAACAGCGCATGATAAACCAGCTAGTCCCGCACCTACGATTGCAACTCGCATTCCGTTTTTAATAATTCAGTATCTTTACAGATTGTAACTGAATTGGTATCGGAATTTGCTATTACTTTACTCTCGACTTCAAAACCAGTCCGGGTGCAAAAAAAATTAACTAGTTATCGTCCTAGAGCAAATTTGCTAGATGAAGAAATTTTCTGGTTTTAGTTATCTCTTCACCCCGCAACATCTTTGTTTTCTTCCAAGACTGATAATCCTCGAATTAATTCTCGAATCACATCTGTCGCTGGTCTACCAGTTTGCTGGCAATATTTTTCCAGTTTTTCCGCTTCTTGTGCTGCCAGATTTACTGTAATACGTTTTACAGCCCATTTCTTATTGGTCATTTTGTGATGTTATCTGCTGTATATTGACATCATCGAGGTAATCAAAAAATAAATAATGAGAGCGACAATCGTATCAGAGTTGCCAAAAGTAAACAAGGATTAGTATTAATACAAAAAGTAAAGTTTAGTTTCCTCGTATCATTCATTAAGGCAGAGAGATATCGATATCATCATTTATGAATTAGTTTGGTGACGGTGGAGCATGGTACATTTTTTGCAGTTCTTAAAGTAAACTCAACAAAATTTACATATCAAGTAGGATAGAAATAGATTCTATAAATTTAGTTGAGAGTTTTACTGTTAAACTAATAACGATTTCCAGTTTTTTCTTGCTTCATAAGGTTTTAATTACATATCACAATTACTGTTACCAAATATTTCAACAGAACACATATGCCTTGATTGGGAATAGATGCGGTTCGGACATCAAAGCTACAGAATGGCAATCAAGTTTAACTGCTGCGGTGTAAGCTTATTGCAACAGTATATACAAATGGTCAATTGCAATTTTAAAGATTCAATAGTGCCGCGATTTACTGGCTTTTTATATGAGTTTGAATTATTCACTAAATACTTGGACATATAATAAATGAGATTTTCATCAAAATATTTTCTATAAAACAGTCAATATACCGATTACTAGATTGTATATCTATTTTTTTTTAAATCATTTTTTCTTTACTTAATCTTTATTAAAATAAAAAAGCTTTCACTAATTTTTAGCTTTATGAATTAATTACATTAATTATGTAAAATCTTGATATTTATCAAAAAGTATTAATATTTCAAAAATAGAGTTATTTATAGAAATTAAGTTTAATAAAAATTACTGGTTGAGATAGATACCATTCAATAATTGACAATTGACAATATAAAATTACCAGTTAATCATTAACAATGAATGTTTTAATTATCAATTATCCATTATTGAATCCTCTCTCAAAAAGGCGATTCGATTGACCCCAACACGGCAAAATATTGCTTTTTTTATCTTGAAAACGAGAGGTCTTAAACCTTTATTTATCAATTGTTGATTAATTGACATTTTGCACCATAGAAACCTATCGTTAAAATAATTACTAATTGTTTGACTTATTTCTTAGCCACCTGGAACTGTAAGTCCCAGTCTGATAGCAGAAGTCGATTAAAATGGACTAAAAATATTACATTTTTATGTTAGTAATATTTTGATTTTTATTTTTGATTATGTAGTTAATTATGCGGCTCTGTGCAAGATATCAGTTAATAAATATCCCGAATTATAATTGAGGCATTAATTTAAAAGTACCAATACCTAATTCTTTGGGTAATAAATAACGCGCTTCAAATAAAGCCATCATATCTGGTAGTTGAGGATTGCCGCGAGAAGCTCCGGTTAATCCCTTAGCAATAATCAAACCGCAATATCCTTGAGTATTTTTACAGCGCTGATTCCACTTTCGTCTGGCTTCTACATGAGATGGGTCATCATCTTCAAATTCACCGAAAAGAAACAGGTCTTTGTTTTGAGTTTGTAATAAACCAAGGTCATAATGTCTACCACTAAAAGGATCTGTACCAGGATTAAAGCAAATTGCCTTGAGTCCACCATGGTTTTCGATACATTCAATAACAGTTTTTGCCTTGGGACGGGATGTTTGAATTAAAATAACTGGTAAGCCATCACCAGCTTGTATAACTTCACCGACTTGATAATACTTAGAAGCATCCTGTAGATTTGTCAACATTTCCCACGAAATTACACCCAAGCTGAGAAAAGAATTTTGCGGGATTAAATCATCTCGTAGTGACCTTAAGCTTGGTGCGTTCGGTACTATAGTTTGCTCATCATCATCCTCGAAATTTGACATTTGTTCCAATTCATTTGTTAACTGTGTTTGAGTCGCAACAGTAACTGATATTGATTTAGTCAATTCGGCATTTTCTGGTAAAGAGATGCGATAGCGATGGCTCAACAACGGAAACAAACCATTACTTAAGCTGCTACGTTGGTCTCGAATAAAACGATACAAAGCTTCTAAAGCAACCAAGGCAACTTTGGCTTCTTCTTCATATAAAATAGACCGCACTCCTTCTAAAGGATGAATGTTACCAAAAGCGGGATTAATTTCCGATAAGGGAAAATCTGCTAAATCCATAAACATATCTTCCCTTTCATCAGTTTGTGAAGCGTGTTCAAATGTGAGAAACAAGCAATCTTGTTTGAGAAAAGCTTCTTCTAAATACTCTTGGGAAGAGTCTTCTTTTAAAACGGTGGCACGAAAATATTTCAGAGATTCTTCTGAACGATAAAGTAAAACTCCATACTCCATACCTAGCATTCCCATTACTGAAGCGTGGAGAGTGCCGATATCCCACTGATTAATTTCTATCGATACAATTTGCTGTTCTTCTAAAAATTCCCAAGGTGCTAATTTCCAAATTGCAAAAGCTTTATTTATGAGTAAGTCCGCATATTGTGGAGGTAAATCGGGGATTTGATGATCAATAACTTCTGAAAACCCGCGAAATAGTTCATCAATTAACGGTAATTCCGGTAAGCGGTCGATGACAATATCTATATCTTGCAATACCCCTCGTAAATAAAATTGAATTTCTCTGTCTTGGACTACAATTCGCTGAGGTCTGGCTGGTTTGGCTGGACTATGGGGACTTTCTATGGCTCGCATCAAAGTACGAACAATCGCTTCGGGACCTGCTTGATAATTTACAACGTCCATCCCCCGGACAATTCCCTCTTGAGCGTCAACCCAAATAATGCATTCGTTTGCTTGTGATGAATCTTCCCCCCTCATGGATGATGAAAATGGACGGCGATCGCCTTCCCATACAGAATGAGTTTGGGGTATTTTCTTCAAACGACGGATGGTAGAGCGACTAAAGCTTGTCATAGAGTAGGTTTATTTTTTTTAGCATTCCGTACAAATTTTATTTTTGAGGAGAAGGACGATTGGATTCTTATTTCTGATTATCCTTTTTCCTCTATTAAAAAGCTTGAACACCTTACCTTTATAAGTGGAACGGGAGCAAATAACTTTTTTATCAATGGAACGACGAGTTTTTCAATTTTAGGATAAAAATATTCGCTATGCTGCAATTAGATGGACTTATGCTGAATCTGGATTTCCCAACTAAAACCATGGAAATCAATCTATTGCGGTAGTTTTAAACTTTTTTTAATTAAAATTAAAACTTTCATTCACTCGATCAATATCGCTAAAATGAATACAACAACCAAAATGGGAACCAATAACCAACTATGGAACCTTCTATAATTCCCATAATTAGCTGCACCCGTGATAGTTAAACCATATTATTGGAGTCTAAACAAAAAATGACACAAGCAACTGAGTCTAAACAGCGGGGAATTCAACTGAGCCAAACCGCACTCCGACAAGTTAAATTATTACAAGAAAAACAAGGAAAAGACCTCTGCTTACGGGTAGGAGTACGTCAAGGTGGCTGTTCTGGAATGTCTTACACAATGGATTTTGAAGACCCCAGTAAAATTGGAGACCACGACGACATCTTTGATTACGATGGATTTAAAATTGTTTGCGATCGCAAGAGTTTATTATATCTTTATGGCTTGATGCTTGATTATAGCGATTCTTTGATTGGTGGAGGTTTCCAGTTTACTAATCCCAACGCTAACGCTACTTGTGGTTGTGGTAAATCATTTGGTGTTTAAAATCTATTTTCCCCAGTTCTTTGTCTTTTATGGGAAAAAGTTATTTAATGACAAAGGACTTCGGACAATAGCAGTGATAATTGTTTTACTATGACTCAAACAGTTGAATCCCTGTTTGATACAGGTTTAGAAAGTTATAAAGCTGGAACTGACCCAGCCGAGTTGATTGCCGTTTTTAAAGAAGTTTGCGATCGCGCACCTCAAAATAGTGCTGCGTGGACTTGTTTATCTTGGCTTTATATGCTGACAGATAAACCAAAGCTTGCTTATAAAGCGGCTCAAAAGGCTGTAAAGTTAAATCCCCAAGACCCCCAAGCAAGAGTTAATCTGGCTATAGCTATGCTGGAAACTGGTCAAAAAGGTTTACGAGACCATGTAGAGGTGGCTTCACAGCTAATTTTGGTTAACCAGGAATGGTACGATGAAATCAAAAGTAGTATTGAAGACGGTTTAACCAGAAAGCCTGGCTGGAAAAGTTTGGCGAAAATGAAAAACTGGCTATTCGAGCAATCGAATTAAAATCAAGATTAGCTTTGATCTGTGGTGTTTAATCCACAGATTTTTTCTAATTTTTTATTGATCAAAAATAGTCGCGGGGTGAGAAGTCGGGTTTTTATATGAAATATAGCAAATTTCAGTTGAGTCCAATACACTAAAACCTCACCCCTTCCCCTCTCCGATGCCTTGGAGAGGGGAGGCTTTGGGCGGGGTGAGGTAAATTTGTATTACACCCAAGTGAAAACCGCTGTATTTGTCACGCAACACAATTCTTCTCAAAACTCGACTTCTGATTGTAGATTGGGTGGAGAAAGTTTTCTTTTGCAATTCCTTATTTCCAATTAAACATATGAAAGATAAATTATTAAATTTACTTAACATCGTTTTAGTAGCTGATGTTTTTCTAGTTTTAATTAGCTTTGGTTGGTTCGCTGTAGCGGTAATCGGTAGAAGTACTGGAGTACCTCTTGGTTTGGATTTATGGTACAAGTTGTGGGAACCCCTGTTTACTCCAGCAATTGGTATTTTAATGGCTGGTGCGATTCTCAGCGGTATAATCAGTTGGATTTCTCGCAAATTAGCAATCGGAAGTGGGGAGTAATAGGGAGTTTTACTTATTTTTGTTTTATGGCAATGGTCATATTGGTTAGGACATTATATTTTGCTCCTAAAGCAACAGGGTACTCTTAACAGAGAAATGTCCTAACAATTGTGGCTACCGCTATAACTGAAGTTTTCTCTACTATATACTGCTCAAACTGGATTCTTATATTTGTAGTGGGAGCGTCTCGCTCTCTAGTGATGAATAGTAACTTTCCTGTAGCGTTAGCAAAATATATTCGCTTCCAAATTTTTAGGTATTTACAAGATTCCCTACCCCTACTCCCTACTCCCTACTCGCTTATTTGAGAATTTCTTCTAAAGCTGGCTTTAAGTCGGGATATTCGTATTTAAAACCGCTTTGCAAAGTGCGTTGAGGTAAAACTTTTTGACCTTCCAATACTACCACCGCACCATCACCTAACATGGCTTCGATTGCAAATTCTGGAACGGGTAACCAAGAAGGACGATTCATCACTTCCCCCATAGTTGTAGATAATTCTGCCATGCGGACGGGATGGGGAGCAGTGGCATTATATACACCAGACATTTCTGAGTCAGTCAAAGACTGTAGTATTAAATTTACTATGTCATCTATGTGAATCCACGAGAACCATTGCTCGCCGCTACCGATAGGGCCTCCCGCAAACAGTTTAAATGGGGTAATCATTTTACCAAGCGCACCACCCATTCCCAGTACAATACCAAATCTTAAAATTACCAGTCGCACGCCACTATCGGTAACTTTCTGGGCTTCTGCTTCCCAATCCTGACAAACTTGAGCGAGAAAATCGCTGCCGCTTGTACTATTTTCATCAAATGTGGCATTTTCACTGGTACCATAGTAACCTACAGCAGAGGCATTTACTAATACCTTTGGTTTAGTCGTACTATTCGCTATAGCTTCAACAATTTTTTGGGTAGTTAACTTACGACTGTTAAGAATCGACTGTTTGCGATCGCTCGTCCAACGTCCTTCGCTAATAGGTGAGCCTGCAAGATTTACTATACCTTCACAACTAGCTATTTGATTTTGCCAGGAACCAGATGTATTTGGTGTATAAGCGGCAATTTCGACATTGGGATAAGCACTAAAAGGGAAAAGTTTTTGAGCGCGGTTGGTATCGCGAGTTAAAACCAGTACTTTTATATCCTGATCAAGCAATCGTTCTACCAAACGACTGCCAACAAATCCTGTTGCTCCAGTAATTGCGACTTTCATATGTTTACCTGCACCAAAACACTATTTTACTCGGTTTGAGAACCTGTAACCCACAGGACTAAGAAAAATATTACGCCGGTCAAAACAAAAAAATCTTGTTGTTACAAATTCTACATCCTTTACCCTGACTGGAATATTCGTAATATTGCCCTTTTAATCAGTGTTTTATTCCTTAATCAATCTGTAATTGTTTAGCTTTTATAGGGCTAGGTATTATAGGATGGACGGAGTGTTATAAGTATAAGGCTTGGGGCTAGTATGGCTCGCTATACCTGTTCATATATTGTTTCTCTTCCCATAGACCATCTCCAACCGCTAGTTGTGGAACTTCTACAACAATGTAATTTGGATGTGCAGTACTATACATCCGATTATATTCTGGCACGGGAGATACCTGGTAGCGTTCCTTTTTCAAAATTTGTGACGATAGAAGTACTTATCGATAAAAGTACGGCTACTCAAACAGAAACCAAGATGAGTTTAGTTTTTAAAAATGAAGAATTACCACTCCAAGTTGAAAATCATTGCCGACAAGTGTTTGAATATATGAAACAAGTTATTGAAGATTCCCGTTACTGGAATTTAGTTGAGACTTTTGCTACTTGAGGATGTGTTGATTCACTATCGGTAAGCGCCAAAATTTTGGACAGTTGCTACAACGTCGGTCAACCTGATTGCAGCAGTGTCCTCAAATTTTGGCATCTATATCTCTGTATAAGTTTCTAATCCTCAGTATCTTCCGCATCTTCGGTCATACTGGGGTTTATTAACGTAATATCATATTCACTGGCATCCATTTGCCCAGTTTGAGTTGCATCCCGTTGAAGTAAATAATAGATAGCACGTACTTGGGGACCAAATACCACTTCATCTTCATTTTTTAGGTCGTGAGCGGGTACTTTGCTGCGTCCGTTAATCATCAAACCGTTAGAACTTGCCTTACCTTTGATGTCACCATCTACAATCCGGTAATAGTATCGCTTCTCATTATCATCTTCTCTTGGTAATTTCACTAAAGTTGCGTGACGACGGGAGACGAATTGCGATACTAAGTGAATATCGCAATCACGATCTCTACCAATAGAATAAAGGGGACTTTCTAAGGTAAATTCTTTACGTCCCTGGTCGTCTTCTATAATCAAGATATGAGTTTCATTCGATTGTACTGCCATAGATTTATCGTTGCTACAATCGGTTGAACTGTCAGCAATCAAGATTCGGTATTGTTTGTTTATTGCCATTATCGAACCATTACTTAGTGGTTAACAGCTGCTATCTATCTCCAATCTTGATTTTGATTGCAAAAGTAGAACGGTAATGTTTTACTCTGGAAGATTGATTCAGCTCGAAGAAACGTTTCAATTTCAGTTATCAGGTATCAGTTATCAGTTGAGAGCCAGCCTTAATATATGATTTAGATGCCTTTTAGCTTAACTGTTGACTGTTCACTGATTTAACCATTGATTAATGTGAGAAACGTCACACAATACTACTGACCTAGTTTAACCTGAGATGAGTCAAACAGATATTTTGTTCATAAAGAATATCTCTAAAGGAGGATTTTAGAAATTATAAAGCAAATCTTCTTAACAGAAGGGAGTTCGTAACTACACTAACGGAGCTAAAAGCCATTAAAGCCGCAGCACCTCCGGGATTAAGAATAAAGCCGAGGCTCGGTAACAATACACCAGCAGCCAAAGGAATTCCTAATATATTGTATGCAAATGCCCAGAATAAATTTTGACGAATTTTGTTGAAGGTAGCTCGACTAAGGGCGATCGCTTCGACAACATCTTGCAATTTATCTCGCATTAATACGATTTGGGCAGTTTCCATTGCGACATCGGTTCCGGAATGTAAGGAAATACCGACATCAGCTGTTGATAAAGCTGGTGCATCGTTGATTCCATCTCCAACCATTGCCACAAGGGATTGAGGATGAGAATTTTGCAGTGATTCAATGACTGCTGCTTTTTTTGCGGGAGGAATACCTGCGATAGTATCATTAGGGTCTAATCCTAATGCGAGGGCTGTAGCTAAGGCGGCTTCTTGAGTATCACCGCTGAGTAAGATGACTCGCAATCCCTGAGAACGAAGTTGCTCTACTGTCGAAAGGGCATCTGCTCTTAAGGTATCTTGAACGGCAATCAATCCAGCAATTTTACCCCCAGTTGCGACACCAATTACTGTTTTACCAGTTTTGGCTAAGGTTTGAATTTGCTTTTGGATGGTTTCGTTAATTTCAATCCCGTTCAAGTTCAGCCATTCCCAACTACCTAATAGTACAGTGCTGCCTTCGACTACAGCAGATACGCCAAATCCCGGTTCTGTATGAAAATCTGTCGCTGGGGGGATGGATAATTCTTGCTTTTTTGCTTTATCTAAAATTGCCTTTGCTAAAGGATGTTGGCTACCGCTTTCTACAGCGGAAGCTAACTTAATTATGCAATCAGCAGTACTTTGCTCGTCGATGGGAATGCAGTCGGTGACGGTAGGATTTCCAGTAGTTAGGGTACCAGTTTTATCAAAAACTATGGTCTTTAATTGATGAACCTTTTCTAAAACATCGCCACCTTTAATTAATAAACCTCGTTCCGCACCGATACCTGTTCCGACTAAAATTGCTGTAGGTGTAGCAAGTCCTAAAGCACAAGGACAAGCAACTACCATTACCGCGATCGCCAATTTTAAACTAATTAATATTGGGGAATAATGGATTGGGGTTGAGGTATGAATATAACTGTGGATTGAATGTGAGGGGGTAAGCACTGATGCGGCGATATCGTGCCAAATGTGAGTGCCGATAAAGTACCAAAATATAAATGTTAGTAATGCAGTACTTAAAACACCGTAGGTAAAGTAACCGGCTACAGTATCGGCTAATCTTTGTACGGGTGCTTTACGAATTTGTGCTGTTTCTACCAAACTAACGATTTGGGCTACGGTTGTATCGTCTCCGGTACGAGTTGTCTGAACAACAATGGTTCCCGACTGGTTGATGGTTCCCGCGCTTACTTTGTCTCCCACTGCTTTGGGGACTGGTGCTGATTCTCCGGTGAGCATGGATTGATCAATAGCTGTTTTCCCTTCGACTATTTCACCATCAACGGCAATTTTGTCTCCTGGAAGCACTTGTAACCATT
The DNA here is from genome assembly GCF_015207665.1 of Plectonema cf. radiosum LEGE 06105. Classification (GTDB taxonomy): domain Bacteria; phylum Cyanobacteriota; class Cyanobacteriia; order Cyanobacteriales; family Nostocaceae; genus Rivularia; species Rivularia radiosa_A. Next base: position 23,578 of record NZ_JADEWL010000016.1, on the reverse strand, counting down.
CACCAATTCGGACTTGTTCTGCGGGAATTTCGATGATTTCCCTGGTTTGATGATTATTATCGCCATTGTCTTTGGCTATTAATCGAGCAACTGAGGGTTTGAGTGAAAGTAATTCTTGGAATGCAGCAGAAGCGCGATTTCTAGCTTGTTTTTCTAAAGTACGTCCCAAAAGAATAAACCCTAATATCATTACTGGTTCGTCGAAGAAACATTCCCAACCCAGTTGAGGAAATAGTAAGGCGACTACGCTGGCAATATATGCACTTAGAGTTCCTAATGCCACTAAAGTGTTCATATTGGGTGCATTGCGTCGCAAACCCAACCAACCATCGATTAAAATAGAACGACCTGGGATGAATATCGCTACTGTTGCTAATCCAAAGTGTAACCAGATATTATGTAGCGCTGGAATTTTTAAACCACCAAGATTACTCAAGTGTCCGATTCCGGAAAGCACCAACAGCAATACAGAAATTATCAACTGTCTCCGAGCAGATTGCATTTCTTGGCGCTTTTTTTCTTCAGCTGCTTTTAAAGCTTGAGCGCTATCTGTTTGTGTACGTGGTTTGCGGGGTTTACTGGGAAATCCAGCGGCTGTCAATTCCGAAGCTAATGCGTCGGCATCTATTGTCAATTCTTTTGAGTCTACCACCGCTACCCCAGTTGCTAAGTTCACAGAGGCATTGTTGACTCCTGGAAATTGAGTTAATTGCTTTTCTACTGCTCTTACACAACCAGCACATTTCATACCCTCGACATCAAGGGTAATTTTATTGTTGGTGTGGAGCGTAGTTTGGGCTTGATTTTTTTTCGGTGCAAGTTGCATGGAAAATGTTCGGATTCGCTATGAAAACAAGGATGCCGTCTTTTGGGACATCACATTATGATTGCCCCTACTTCGAGGGTAAGCGAAATCCGGACTTATGACCGAATGTCTTTGGGATGAATTTTTGTAAAATTAGTGAAAACTAAATAAAAATTGAATATTTTACCAATTATCTAACTAAATTCTTTGTGACGATGCCAACGCAGATAAGTGAAGTAAATCACAACACTTATTTGGAATGGAATTAAAGCTGCTTGGCTTTTAAGAAAGGGATTTATTGACAAACTAGACATTGCCAAAAAATAACCCATACCCAAGCAAGTAAGCATTACTAAGGTGAGATTTTTACGTTTAAACATCGGTAGCGAGCAGGGTAGAAATATTATGTTGTCTATTTAGATATATTGAAGAAATAATCTAAAAGATAATTTTTCAATTGTCAGGAATCATATTCTCATTTTAACGACAAAATTTGGATATCTACATCTATACGCATCCAAATTATTAATTTGTCATAATAACTTATGAGACTTCTGAGAATTTCCCGACAAATTAGAAAAAATAGCTGTATTTTTGATTTTTCAATTATCTAATTTATAGCTATTTAATAGAACACAACTAGATGTGTAATTTAGTTGTAAGTTTCCAGAAATATTGCAGCTAATACAAAGTAAACATCAGAAATATTGATTATAAATAAAGATATGAGGACAACTTTGTCGTTTTTCTAAAACCAGCCTTGCTTGTTCATGAAATAGGTACCAACGAAATCATCGTGAGATTTATTCAGATAAATCATTCCTTCAATTAAACCTACAAGCTGCATAATTAAAAAAGTCAACCCGTAGGTAAAATAACCGCCAATTACGGAAATAATTATCGTAATTAAGCCTTCGGGAGCGTATCCCAAAACAAATTTATGAATCCCAAAACCGCCAAAAATAATTCCGCAGTAACCAGCGATTAATTGCTTGGTAGCGTGAGAGGGAGTGAGTTTTGCCATATCGCTTCTCCTTAAGAATAAAAATATAAAATTGCAGCCACTGATTTATACTGATAGTATCGATCTATAACCGATTACTATAGCAATCCGAATTGAGATGTGAGAAAGTACTTAGATTCAAAGTTGGGAATAGAAGTAAAATTTGACTCATACCTGGCGACTGGAAGTCGCAGCTACACAAACAAAACCCGCCTGCGCGGGTTATTTAATTAAGTCCACGCAGGTGGACTTCGTTTGTGTAGTAGCGGTTTTAACCGCCAGATTATATATAAATTTCTTACAAATCATTTAGGATTGCTATATCATCAAGTTTGGAATAAGTGAATAATGGTTTAACACAAGCAAGCTCTAACTATGTTTTAACTTGCTTGTATTCAAGATATTCTTATTTGTATATTTTTTTACAGCTTTTATCTTGCTGGTTTCTGCCATTTTGCGGCAGATTTTTACGAAAAAACAATGAATTGCAATATTTGCCACCCATTAGCAATGTCATATTCAGTTTTACAAGTCCTTCTTAAAACATTCCGGACTTTTCCAAACCCTAAAACTAGCCTGAGACCTGATTACATCTACAAGTAGATTTCTATCGGAACAACTCAATATATCCTGCTTTTTCGTTCTGATATTCTATTGATTTATAAATGTAGAATATGCCAATTAAAAATAATCCACATCTCCACAAGGACTGAAATTAATCAATAAAAACTAATATGCTTACTTAGATACTCAGTTATATCTCTAACATAATCTTTTAGATTGCTATTGTGTTGAGCATTTATGCTCGCAATCAAAAATTTCTCTAGATTCCCTATAGTGAATATCAATCGCAAATTTGTTACACATAATTAATGCAGTTTTTTTTTATCTTGACAACTGTATCTAATAAGTGTCAATTAGTACTATTACCCAGAAGAAATAAACTCAGTAGAGTGCCACTATTCCAAAGACTGTGGAGAAGCATGGGAGCAAGAAGATTTCGCGATCGCGAATAGACTACCCCAAGGACGATTCCCAATGCTGTAAGTGGTAAAATTTCGGATAAGCTCAGGTGAGCAGCAGCAAACAAGAAACTAGAAAGAAGTATTGATCCCCATACTGGTAAGTAGCGAGTTAGGGAGGGGAGCAAAAATCCGCGAAATAAAAATTCTTCAAATAAGGGTGCAGCAATGGCAGCTGTCGAGAAAAATAGCAATAATGCCAGATTATCTTGACTTTCTAAAACTATTTGTAGTAGGGGGTTACTACCACCTTGACCTTGCCAAAGTTGTTGATTAACTAAAGAAATGATTACAACTATGGGAGTTGCTGCACAATAACCACCGATTCCCCATAGCAACCACCCATCCCATAAACGAAAGCTAAACCAATCTTCGGCAAGGGGTAAATATTGTTTGATTGATAAATACAATACTAATAGGGAACCACTCGCAACGAGTGTATAGCTAAGCAACACGTATAAAGCTTGGAGTCGCACGTTACCGACGGGATGAGGTATGGGAAGAAGTTGTAAGGCTAAGGGTACGACTAGTTGCCCCATTAAGAAAAAGCCGACTACAAAAACCTGTAAAATGGTTTGACCATCCCAAGGAGTTGTCCATTTTTCCTCGGCATTTCTAGCTAATAATGCAGCTTTTCCTTTGATTATCCATTGTGCGAAAGTGAAAATCAGCAGCCCTAAACCGATGAATCCTCCTAATAGGGGAAGGGTTGCGATCGCAGTTAATTTTAGTAAGGCTTTTTCTGCGGCTTGTTGTTCTAAAAATTTAAGATTATTTAAAGATTTATCGTCTTGCTGAATTTGATATGTTTTTTCTAAGGCAGTATAGCTAAACCAACCTTGAAAATTATCTTTAATTAATAATTCAGCATCTTCTAAAACACGGGGGGAATCCTCCCACAATGCAATTAATACCTGACTCGTTTCACGAAATTGGGGATTGAGGCTGGGATTTTTTTGTACTTGCTGCCAAGTTTTGATAGCTGTATCGCTGTTACCTTGACTTGCTTGGATAATTCCAATTTGTAAATCTAACTCAGCGAGGGTTTTTTGCAGTTGATTAATAGTTTGCTGTAATTGTTTCTGCTGTACTACTGGGGAAAGATTGGTTACGGGAGGAGCGGATGATTCAGGCTTTGGTGTAGCAAGGCTTTCGGTAGATGTTTCACTCAATTGTGATAATTGATTTTGAGCTTTTTGTATATTAGTTTCAACTGAGGTACGTGCTTGTTGATATTGCTTTAAGGCAGCATCAAGAGGTTTTGCACCTAATATCGCTGTTTTTGCGCTTTGTAAATTTTCTTGATTATCAGAGGGTTGCCATTCAGTTGCTAGTAGTACAATATTGGTTTGATATAATTCCAACTTACTTTGAAATTGAGGTTGGTTCCAACTACCGATTAAAGAGGAACCGGAAAACAAAATCGCTACTAATGTCAATAAAAATAAAATTATCCGCTTAAGTGTCATTTATCTGGGTGAATTAACAAGCTTTCTGTGGAAATTATCGCAATAAAACGCCACTACGAACATCTTTCTCAAGAAAAGCATAGGATAATTTAATTTTTGGATGAGGTTGGGGAAAGTACCGGGATAAATATCACCATTAGAAGTCGGGTTTTTCAGTCATCATCAAAACCCGACTTCTCATGCCACGAACCTTACTATAGCTTTAAACAAGCCCACTATGGGCAGTCTGTCCAGTTATTTTTACTACTGCCGACTGCCGACTGCCTTTTTGGGTAATTAAAATACAAAATATAAATTTATTAATTATCCGATGTTTTTTTGAACCCAATCCCGAAATGATTTAAGCAAAGCAATTTCTCCCATGATTTTACTTTGTTCGATGAATATACTCATATCTTTTACCGACACTAAAGGAAAAGCAATACTAAATTCACATTCCACATATTCATCTTCTATTAACTGATAGAATTTTAAATTCTTACCGTCATATCTCCACAATTCATTTACTCCTAAGCCAGAGTAAATATCCAATTTATCGACGCAACTACTGGTAATATCAATTTCAATTGCTAAATCAGGTGCTGGATAATTTGTTAAGTCGAGTGTTTCTCTTCCTCTGACGGCTAATTCATTTTGAATATAATAACAGTTATCTGGTTCGATGCCTTTTCTCACAATTTTTCTTTTTAAAGTTGTCGAACCAGCGCTTTTGATTTCTATATTCATTTCTTCAGCGAGAATAAATATAAAACGGTCAAAATTTATCTTCGGATTCTCGTGTTCAAAAAGCGGAGTCATAATTTCTAAGGTACTACCGTCATAAGCAAATTGAGAAGCTCTATCTTCACCAGTTTCTTTTAGCAAGGTTTCAAATGTTTCCCAGCTAATGTTATGCAGTACGGTTCGCTGTTCTGCTAGGGTATTAGTTACAACCATTTTTTTTATTTCCAAAGTTGATTTTTCAGAAATATGACACAAGATTCCAAATATTTTACTTACATTATTAATATAATATTCATTAAGGTTAATCTATACAATTTTTTCAATAATTTTTAAGAATTTCCAGTTAGTTCCGGTATTAAATAAATAATGCCAATTACCAAGATTAATCACCTTTGATAATTGACACAAATCGTCGAGCAAAAATATTTTTGGAGCTATTTATCTACCGATACCAATACCCGCATCCATCATCAAGGTTTCTTTAGCTATTGAGTCTTTGATAATCTCGTGTAATTCCGGATGTTTCGCTTGTAATTCTTCTAAACTAATGTTTTCTGCCACAACTTTGTCATCTTGATTATAGATAGAATAAGTTTTATCTGTGTTAATGGCAATTCGCCCATTTCTGGTTTGAATGTAACCAAAATCTGGAGATACGGTAACATTTTCCGGATTATTTTGCTGGACAATTAATTGAGATTTTCCCAACACTTTCTGATGATAAATGATGGGAATTAAGCCTATGGATAAGGTTAACAACCCCAAGGAAATAACGTTTTTCATATTTGACCTCTCAATTTACAAGCTATAGTTGCTTAAATATCAAATATTACTGGCCTATTAATTGTACAAGTTATTAGCAATTACTTACCATCAATTTAACCAATAATACTGCTAAAGAAATCCAAAGTTTCTTTGAAAGCTGTAATAAAAGTATCGATTTCTTCACGAGTATTGTAAAAAGATAAACTAACTCTTGCTGTACCCGGAGCGTTTAAAATACGATGCAGTGGTTGGGTACAATGGTGTCCAGAACGAATCGCTACACCTTCGTTATCTAATAAGGTTGATAAGTCGTTGGGATGAACTTCCGAGACAGTAAATGAAGCTAGTGCAGCCCTTCCATAACCTTTTTCATCGGGTTTGGGACCATAAATTCTTAACTCTGGGATTTCCCTTAATCGTTGAAATAAGTAACCAGTCAATTCCGATTCATAAGCATAGATTTTATCCATGCCAATATTATTAAGATAATCCACTGCTGCACCCAAAGCTATCGCTTCACCAATTGCGGGAGTACCAGCTTCAAATTTATGTGGTAATTCTGCGTAGGTGGAATGGTCTAAAAATACATCGGCAATCATTTCTCCACCACCCATAAATGGCGGCATTGCTTGCAAGGTTTCTAATTTTCCATACAAGAAGCCAATACCTGTAGGAGCGCACATTTTATGTCCGGAAGCTACTAACCAATCGCAGTCAATTTGTTGTACGTCAACGGGCATATGAGGTACACTCTGGCAAGCATCAATTAATACTTTTGCCTTGTTTTCATGAGCTAATTTACAAATTTCTGCTACCGGATTTATACAACCCAAGGTGTTAGAAACGTGAACTATTGATACCAATTTTGTTTTATCGGAAAGCAGTTTTTTAAACTGTTCTAAATCAAAAGTTTCTTCTGGTGTCAATTCGACGTATTTCAATACTGCACCAGTTTTCTGAGCGACTAATTGCCAAGGTATGATGTTGCTATGGTGTTCCATTACCGAAAGAATTATTTCATCCTCCGGTTGTAAGTTATTCATTCCCCAACTGTAAGCAACCAAGTTTATCGCTTCGGTAGCACCACGGGTAAAAACGATTTCTTCGCGAGATTTTACGTTGATGAATTGAGCAACTTTATCTCGTGCTGCTTCGTATGCATCGGTAGCTTTAGCGCTGAGGTGATGTGCGCCACGATGTACGTTAGAATTGTATTTTTCGTAGTAGTCACGAATAGTATCAAGTACGAATAAAGGTTTTTGAGATGTTGCAGCGTTATCTAAGTAAATTAAAGGTTTACCGTTAACTTCTTGGTGTAATATTGGGAAGTCTCGACGAACCCGATCAGCAAGAGTTTTTTCCTGGGTGAAAGCCATACTATTTTGGATTTTGGGTTTTGGATTTATAGTTTTGGATTAAAGATTGAATGTTAGTTGCTAAATAAATATTAGTTCTATGATTCTCAAAGATTACTGATTTCAAACAACCGCAAACAATAGAGAGAGAAGAAACAAGTCATATTACATTCATGAAAGGATTTTGGATGTTGGATTTATAGTTTTGGATTAAAGATTGAATGTTAGTTGCTAAATAAATATTACTTCATTACTTCTATCATTCATTCTCAAAGATTACTGATTTCAAACAACCGCAAACAATAGAGAGAGAAAAAACAAGTACTATTAGAGTAGTAACTATTATTTATTTAATCTAAAATCCAAAATTTAAAATCTAAAATCGATTGGCTGTTTGAGTTAAATTTTGACGCAGGGAAGGAACAGGTATTTGGTTAATTATTTCGGCTGCAAAAGCGTTAATTAATAGGTGACGAGCGTTATTTTCATTAATTCCCCGACTTTGTAAATAGAAAATTTCATCATCTTCTAACTGACTTACTGTAGCTCCATGAGCGCATTTGACATTATCGGCGGTAATTTCTAATTGTGGTTTGGTGTCTACTCGTGCTTGAGGAGATAGTAGCAAGTTACGATTTAATTGGGATGCGTCTGTTAATTGTGCGGGTTTGGGAACGAATATTTTACCATTGAATATCCCATAAGCTTTACCCCCTATGATGTTTTTCTGTAACTGTTTGCTGTTACTGTAAGGATGATTCAGAGCAAGTGCGCTATGAGTATCTGACAATTGATTACCAGAAATTATTGTCAAACCGTTAAGAGTTGTTTCGGTTTGTTCGCCAGTTTGTAATATTTCTAAGTTATGTCGCGATAGCTTTCCACCTAAAGTTATTGCATTACAGGTATAGCGACTGTTACGAGCTTGAGTAACAGCTGTTTTCCCAATGTGAAAAGCTTCTACACTATCGTTTTCAATTCTGGTATGATTTACTCCTGCGTTTTCATCTACCCAAATCTCTGTAACGACGTTATTTAGATAAACTTGTTTATCTTCTTCCCCGGTACTTCCATTAATAAATTCTTCGACAAAGGTTACTTCAGAACCACTTTTAGCTACTACCAAACAACGTGGTTGAGAAATTATTTGATTTCCAGTGGTAATAAATACTAAATGTATCGGTGTTTCTACTACTACATTACGAGATAGCCAAATCACGGCTACATCCTTGATTCCAGCTGTATTCAAAGCCGTAAATACTTCTTTAGCACCTTCAGATTGTGCTAAATATTGCTTAACTAATTCACCATCCAAATTAGGTAAACCAGATAAATTGCTGACTACAACTCCATCTGGTAAATTGGCGATCGCGGATAATTCTTTGACAAATACACCGTTGACAAATACCAAACGAGTATCACTAATTGCTGTAAAATCAGCAAAATCTGGGGATACAGAATTATTCGTCTCTAGATTAAAATCTAATTGACGTAATGCGGATAAATCGGTAAATCGCCATTCTTCATCTTTCTTTGTTGGTAATGTTGAATGACGCACCCAATTAGCAGCATTATCTTTTAATTCTTGCAGCCATCCTTCAGTTTTAATCACGCTAACTTTATCTAACAATCCATTCAAATAAACATCTTTATTTAAATGTCCATTGGATAAGTTTGTTTGTGTAGAGTTGGGAATCGAACTAGGAGAAACTTGTATATTCATTACACACCCACCTCAACACCAGCTTCTTCTAAAATCGAATCATAGCCTTCAGCTTCTAACTCTAAAGCTAACTCTTTCCCACCAGATTTGATCATCTGCCCTTTTGCCATGACATGAACGTAATCTGGGACAATATAATTAAGCAACCGTTGATAATGGGTAATCATGATGGTGGCATTTTGCTGAGTAGTCAACTGATTTACGCCATTGGCAACGATTTTAAGCGCGTCAATATCTAACCCAGAATCGGTTTCATCCAAAATTGCTAAATCCGGTTGTAAAAGTGCCATTTGGAGAATTTCATTGCGCTTTTTCTCACCACCGGAAAATCCTTCATTCAAACTACGGCTGAGAAAAGCAGAATCCATTTTCACCACTTCCAACTTTTCTTCTACCACATCATCGAAATCAAAAGCGTCTATATCTTCTAAACCCTGGGCTTTACGTCGAGAATTGTAAGCGACTCTTAAAAAATCTAAATTACTCACACCAGGTATTTCTAAAGGATATTGAAATGCTAAAAATATACCATTTCTTGCACGTTCTTCGGGTTCCATTTCCAAAAGATTTTGTCCTTGAAAAATCACTTCACCACCAGTCACTTCATAACTAGGATGTCCCGCTAAAACTTTAGAAAATGTACTTTTTCCAGAACCATTTGGTCCCATAATCGCATGAATTTCACCAGCACGCACCTCCAGATTTACACCTTTAAGAATCTGAATTCCATCAATATTAGCCGTCAAATCTTTTACTGACAGCACAACTTTACTATTTTCAACAATCATTTTTCTACTCTATATTTCTTCAGGTATGTAGTAGCGCTTTAAATAATTTTGGATTTTGGATTTTAGATTGATGTACGCAACTCTTGAATGAGCTTCTAAGCTGATTTAATCTAAGAGGATTTTAAAAATCCCGCAGAATCACAAAGAAATTCCCAACTTCAATCCAAAATCCAAAATTTAAAATCTAAAATTGATAACCACGAAAATCTATCCAACACTTCCTTCCAACTTCAAACTCAAGAGTTTATCAGCTTCCACAGCAAATTCCATTGGTAGCTGATTAAATACATCTTTACAGAAACCACTAATCATCATCGCGATCGCGTCTTCGGTAGAAATACCACGCTGAGAAAAGTAAAATAGTTGGTCTTCCCCTATTTTGGAAGTTGAAGCTTCATGCTCTACTTTTGCAGCATTATTCTGTACTTGAATATAAGGAAAAGTGTTAGCATGAGCGTTATCCCCAATCAACATTGAGTCGCATTGAGAATAATTTCGCGCTCCATCAGCTTTCGGATTGACTTTCACCAAACCGCGATAGCTGTTACTAGATTTACCGGCAGAAATTCCTTTAGAAATAATTGTAGAACGGGTGTTCTTACCAATATGAACCATTTTGGTTCCGGTGTCGGCTTGCTGCTTGTTATTAGTCAGCGCTACCGAATAAAACTCACCAACAGAATTATCCCCTACTAATACACAGCTAGGATACTTCCAGGTAATCGCAGAACCAGTTTCTACCTGAGTCCAAGATATTTTAGAATTTTTCCCTTTACACAAACCGCGCTTAGTTACAAAGTTGTAAATTCCGCCTTTACCATTTTCATCTCCGGCGTACCAGTTTTGTACGGTAGAGTATTTGATTTCAGCATTATCTAAGGTTACGAGTTCCACAACCGCAGCGTGTAGCTGATTACTATCGTACATTGGCGCGGTACAGCCTTCAAGATACGAAACGTAACTGTCTTCTTCGGCAACGATTAAAGTCCGCTCAAACTGTCCGGTATCGCCGTTATTAATCCGGAAATAGGTAGACAGTTCCATAGGACATTTTACTCCCTTGGGAATAAAAACAAAAGAGCCATCGCTGAAAACCGCAGAATTCAAAGCTGCAAAGTAATTATCGGCAACGGGAACAACGCTTCCGAGATATTTTTGCACTAATTCCGGATGTTCCTGTAAAGCTTCGGAAATCGAACAGAAAATAACTCCTTCTTCTGCCAATTTTTCTTTAAAAGTAGTTGCTACAGATACGCTATCGAAAATTGCATCCACAGCAACATTAGCTAAACGCTTCTGTTCCGATAGCGGAATACCCAACTTTTCAAAGGTTTCTAGCAAAGTTGGATCTACTTCATCTAAACTTTTCTTTTTAGCGCTTTGTTTAGGAGCAGAATAATAAATGATATTTTGATAATCAATGGCAGGATAATCAACACTAGCCCAATCTGGTTCTGTCATCTTCAGCCACTGACGGTAAGCTTTGAGACGAAACTCCAACATAAATTCCGGCTCGTTTTTCTTCGCACTAATTACCCGAATTACGTCCTCACTTAATCCGCGAGGAATAGTATCTGTCTCGATGTCAGTAATAAAACCGTACTTGTAAGGCTGGTTGACTAAAGTTTTTACAGTTGCACTCATCGTTAATATTCTCGCTTCCTTCGCTTCTTAGTATCCTCTTTAAGGTTGGGAGACGGGCTATCAAATAGCAGATTCCCATCCAAACGTGACTGTAGGTCACGCTACTGTTACAATGATTATGAAGACTTAAACAACAATCAAGTTGTTTTAATCTATCTTCATTTTACGCTAGATTAACAACATTGATGTTGTTTAAGTTAAATTTTCTTGAATATTTTTAGGACGACGATGGAAACTAGCCAGCAGTCCTCAACCAAACAGGATATCTTAGAATATCTGCTCAAAGAATTGCAGGCTACAGCTTTGCAGCTTGCAGATGCCTTGAAAGTTAGTCCTCAAGCGATTCGTCGGCACCTCAAAGATTTGGAGGGTGAAGAGTTAATAATTTATTCCTCCGAACAAATAGGGATGGGACGACCGCAGCACGTTTATCGGTTAAGTGATAAAGGTAAGGAACGCTTGCGTCGAGAAGTTGGGGACAGTTACGGCAAGTTCGCTGTTTCCTTACTTGATACTTTAGCAGAAACTGTAGGACGAGACCAAGTAAGTTCGATTTTACAAAAACAATGGGAGCGTAAAGCTCAAGATTATCGGCGACTTTTAGGTAAAGGTTCGCTGCGTCTTCGAGTAGCAGCTTTAGTTGAACTGAGAAAAGCTGAAGGTTTTATGGCTGAATACCATCCTGTAGAAGCCGAGGACTCAGAAGTTGAAGACAAATTTATTTTTTTAGAGCATAATTGTGCGATTTCCAATGTTGCGGAGTCATTTCCCAGCGTTTGCGGACATGAATTAGAGATGTTTGCTGCTGTTTTACCCGATTGTACAGTAGAACGTACCCATTGGATTATCAATGGCGAACATCGTTGTGGTTATTTAGTAGAAGCTAGGAAATAGTTAGGAGTTATTGGATTTTAGATTTGAGATTATGTCCTTACGGACAAGCTACGAATTGTGGATTTTGGATTGTTACAATGCTCCATGCCCATGATTGATTAATATACAGCATATTTCATCTTTATGAGGCAGATTCGGACGGTCAGGGATGCTCCGTTCACCCGCAAGGGTGCGGCTTGCTTTGTCGGGCAGATGTTCTTCCCGACAATTTATCTCCATCCCATAAGAGCTTTATAATATAATGCTGTAGTTGATTTATCTGCAAAATCCTGTAGATAAGTAAGTGGGTACAAATAAACATAACTATGTAACAAAATGTAAACTTGCCTGAATAGCTTATTTCTACTTCCTACTCCCTACTCCCTTATCATAATGATAAATCTTTCTACCCACTTACTTCGATAGGAATTATGGAATTTCAACAACAACCAACGACACAATTTTTAACTTTGGAAGAATCGGCGAAAGTTGATGCTGCTTTACTTTCTTCTGCGGAGAAATTTCTGACTAGATTGACAATTTCTTCACACAGAGTATTACAGCAGATAGCTAAAGAAAACAATGTTGCAGTTGAAGAATTAACTACAAAGCAAATTATTGATTGGTTTGAGCAAGATGGAAAAATTCGCCGAGAAAAGGGAGTTGAAGCCGCTTTTTTGAAGTGGTAAATTTAATTCAAAAATTGAAAAGCACCCGAAAACAGGTGCTTTTAATAATTATGAAAACTATTAAAACTTAGTTAAAACTTAGTTTTATATACATACAAGTTTTTAATCTTGATGACGGACACGGGGAGTACGCGCACCTACTGCTGCGCCAATCATTGATGCGATTAAACCGAGTAAAGAACCGAATACAAACCACCACAAACCTCTAGAAGTTGCAGCAGCAATCTCACGGGTTTGTTGTGCAGTCACGTTAGGTACATTTTGGGGTACCCCTATCTGATTAATAACTTCACCAGCATTATAAGCTGCAACACCGAAAGCACCGGATACACCACTAGCTAATAACCAAGAACTGACAGCCAAGGTTGTAGCCCAAAGAATTGCACCATTTAACAAAGCTGTACTGCGGTTCATCGGACCACAAGCACGAGTTGTAATCCAACCCGCAACAAACAGAGAAATTAATAAAGCAATTGTTGACCAAATCCCGACGTTACCTGCAATGTCGGGTGCGATGGTACGAGGTGCGCCGGAATCGGATACAAAAGTGGCTCCAATGGCACCGAACAATGCACTCAAAATTAACTGAGTAGCTAAACCAACTAGCAAGCCGGAAATTATTGGACCCCAACGAACGCGATCGTGATAATCTACAACTCTACTGGCTACCCCAGGTTCCGTAATTACTTCTTCACCTACTCTATTTACGTAAGACATCTTAAAACGTTTCTCCTGGCTTTTTCACTAAAATTTTTTTTAGCAATTCCACTGCTTATAATTAGTAATTAAATTATAATTTTAAATTATCCATATCTATCCAACGGAATAGTTTGTAACTCTATCTTTAGCTAGTATCTTGATCTGAAAAGGATGAATTTTTATTAAAGATAAAAATTAATTTTTATTAAGAGTTTTGGAAAATAAATATTAAAATTTATTGATAAATATAGGATAACAAATCTAGTAATAACTAGGCCAATAAGTAGACCAATATATTACGTAAATATGAATAAATGCATCAGAAAAAGCAGATGATTGAAAAACTTCAGTGGCTATTTGTTTGAGTGGCATAAATATGGTAGATAACAACATACTGGAGACAGGATAATTGAGTCAAAGTATACTAAAAACGCTTTACTCATGTCATTCTGAACAAAGTGAAGAATCTCCGTCCGAAATTCTTTCCTGCACTACGTTACGCTCAGTATGACATAAATTTAGATTTCACTCGTTTGCAGTATAGTTAAGCTGCTACGCATTTAATTTGTATTTGAGTAGCGGGCTAACAGCCCGCACTACAAGAATTTGATATTCTCGTCTTATACAATCTAGCTGCACATTAGCTTAATAAAAATCGCGTCTCCAGAATGCCTATAGTATCCGATACTTTTTCGTTAATAAATTATTCATGGGAATGCAGCTTGTGATGATGTCATTCACTCACGTATTCTGACAGCAGTACCGACAGCAGTAATTAGTAGTAAAACACCAGATTGGTCAACATTGATTGTGCCGGTATCAATTTCAATACCGATAACAGCATTCGCTCCCAAACGCTGCGCTCGTTGTTGTAATTCTGCTAGTGCTTTTTGTTGTCCTTCTTCAAATAAACGCTCGTAACTACCCGTGCGTCCACCGATAATATCTCTTATCCCAGCTAAAAAATCGCGCAAGAAATTACTACCATAGACAATTTCGGCGGTTACAACACCCAAATATGATTCAACAATGGCTCCCTGAATTACATCAGTTGTGGTGATAATCATGAATTGACCTCAAGCAGACTGTTTTCATATCTATTTTTGATGATTCCGCAATCAAATAAATCCCTCTATCTACTGTTTTACGATGAATTGTCCTTGTAACGCAGATTTATGTTGATAATGAATGGTCTATAATCTCAAACAGCAGAATTCAAAACACCCTTTCTTCTATATATATCTATATATAAAGGTAAAATATCCCAAAAAATGTTAACTAAGTCTAACTCTTTTCTAGGACTTAATTGCTTAATTGTAGGCAGTATTACATTCAAAGGCGATTCAAAAAGAGATAATATGTGTAAAGTCGATTGTTGCCTACAAGGGAAAAGCCCGAAAACATTCCATCCTTTAAAACGAATATTTATTGCTCAAAAGAGTAAAAAATCTCATCACCGAGTAATTACTGAGAAAAATGCTTTTGTATAGCAGTAATGATAAAGTAATCATGAATTTAAAAAAAAGTACGTTAGTAGAGTTTTCAAAATTGAATATTTTTGTTTTAATGGACAAGCATAATTTCAAGTTGTCGTAAAGTAGCGAAAATTTTCGGGTATTCAACTGTGTACAATCGAACATATTCTTTAATCAGTGTTTTCTTAATAGGAAGCGTTGCAGCTGCAATACCTACTGCTGCTCAGGCTCAAGTCAGCGGTACACCCTCGTGCAACGGCGGTGCCTGCGCTAACCGGCGTTCTCCGGTAAAAGTGGCTCAGGCTAGCACTCAGCAGGTAAAAATACTGCTGGATGAAGGACGCAGACTGGTAAATTCTGGCGATTATAATGGCGCAATCAGAGTTTATCAAGAAGCTTCCAGTTTAGAACCCAAAAATGGTAGTATTTATTCTGGTATCGGTTACTTGTATGCTCAACAAGGAAATTATTCCGCAGCATTAGCAGCTTACCGTCGTGCTGTAGCCCTCAATCCCAATAATGGCGATTATCAATACGCTTTAGCCTACGTTAGCGGCAGCATGGGCGATAATAATACTGCCAAGGAAGCTTACCGTAAGTCAATACAGGCTGACCGCCAAAATGTGAATGCCTATATCGGGTTAGCTTTAATTTTGCTGCGTTTAGGAGAGTATGATAGCGCAAAATGGGCTTACGAACAGATTATCGAATTAGATCCAAAAAATCCCCAAGCTTATGAGTTACGGGGTAGAATTTTCATGAAGAAAGGTCAATCGAAAGAAGCAGCAGGAGCTTTAAAGCAAGCGCTGAATTTATACAAAAGCCAAGAAAAATGGGATGGTGTTACTCGAATCGATGCAATGTTAAGAGAGATAGAGGGATAAATTTATTCCAATTAGTGTTTAATTAAGTGGATAAATAAAAGGTTTCCTCGTGTCGTTTATCATCAAAAGTGTGAAGCAAGTAGGGAATTGAGACTCCCAGCGCTGATTCCAGTTGCTTCATTCTCAGTCCGTTTAATATAAGGTGAATTCGAGCAACCGTTTGCGAAAAAGAAGCTTTAAAAGCGTTATTTTTGCGTGAGTTGATAAGTCGGGTTTTGAGCGAGGTTGTGCTATTTTACGAATATTTAAGGTAAAAAACCCGACTTCTTAATATTAGTTGTTAGCATTAATAATTGCTAACCAATTACTAGCAATAGGCATTCTCCAACCTGTACCGAAAGCGCGATCGGTGATTTTTATTCCTGGGGGTGCTTGTCGTCGTTTGAATTCTGCACGGGCTACCATTTTAATCACTCGGTTAACAAGCTCTTGATCATATCCCGCTGCAATTATTTGGGCTGCTGATTGATAATCATTAATTAAACGCTGCAAAATATCATCTAAAATCTCGTATGCTGGTAATGAATCTTGGTCAACTTGACCTGGTTTTAGTTCGGCGCTTGGTGCTTTGGTTAATACATTTTGGGGAATTATTTCTTGATTCCGATTTAGCCAATGACAAAGCGAATAAATGCGAGTTTTGGGAACATCGGCAATTACAGCCAAACCTCCATTCATATCACCATATAATGTGCAGTAACCAACAGCCATTTCCGATTTGTTACCAGTTGATAGTAAAAGATAACCAAATTTATTAGAAATTCCCATTAATAAGTTACCACGAATTCGAGATTGAATATTCTCTTCTGCCAATCCAAATTCGGTATTAACGAATAATTCTGCAAAGGTGTTGTCATAGGATTTCATTAATTCTCCTATGGGCAGTAATCTTGTTTTTATCCCGAGATTTGCAGCTAAATCGTCGGCATCTTTGATAGAAGAATCGGAACTATAAGGAGAAGGCATCAGTACACCAAGGACATTTTCTTTACCTAACGCTGCGGTGGCGATCGCGGCAACAATTGATGAATCAATACCACCGCTTAAGCCTAAAATTACCTGAGAAAAACGACATTTGCGGACGTAATCTCGTACTCCTAAAACCAAAGCGTGCCAAATTTCTTCATCTTCAGATTCGTAATTAGGTGCAATAGAATTGAAATGGGAGTTAATATTTAAATCTTGTTTTTCTTGATTAAATTCAAGTTGTAATAAATCAGTATCAAAACCACAAGCACGACAACTTAATTCACCAGTTTTATTAAAAGCAAAACTTCTACCATCAAAAATTAAATCATCATTACCACCGACTTGATTCACATAAATAATTGGTTTTTCAAAGCGCATTGCTGTATGTTTTAACATTGCTTCTCGAAAATGCTGTTTACCAGATGTATAAGGAGAAGCAGATAAATTAACAATTAAATTTACATCCAATTGACATAGCTCAATAATTGGATTTATCGAATAACTACGCTTACCAAAAAATTCTTCATCATTCCATAAATCTTCGCAGATTGTCACACCAATTTTTACTTGTTCAAGAACAAAATAATTAGGTTGTAATCCTGGTTCAAAATAGCGATGTTCATCAAATACATCATAAGTTGGTAATAATTTTTTATGAAAAATTTGTTTAATTTTTCCTTTTTGTAGTAGAGCAACACTGTTATATAAAGGTTTTCCACCATTAATATGTGCTGTTGAATTTTTTTCAACTGTTCCCACCAACACGGTTAAATCAGCGGGTAAATCGCTAGCTAATTGTTGTAAAGTGATGTTCATTGCCTCTACAAAACCAGGATTTAATAATAAATCTCGTGGAGGATAGCCACATAAAGAAAGTTCCGGAGTTAATAATAAATTAACTTGATTTACCGCTGCTATTTGTGCCGCTGCTAAAATTTTTTGAGCGTTACCAGTTAAATCCCCAATTATCGGATTAATTTGAGAAATTGTAATTTTCATTTGAGATTAAAGATTTGATAGTTGATGGTTGATGGTTGATGGTTGATGGTTGATAGTTGATAGTGGATAGTGGATAGTGGATAGTGGATAGTGGATAGTGGATAGTTGACAATTACCAATTACCAATTACCAATTACCAATTACCAATTACCTATTACCTATTACCTATAATTAAATAAAAACTAATGGTTTATCTTTAAAAGGGGCAAAAGCTTCCGCGTCAAACTGATACAAACTAGCAGGACGACCAGCACCTCGTGACACTTTTATTCCAGTATCAGATAAAAAACCTAACTTGAGTAAACGAGCGCGAAAATTAGAATAATCGGAAAAATTTTCACCTAAAATAGTAGTATAAAACTGATATAAATCATTTAAAGTAAACTTATCTGGTAAAACATCAAAAGCCACAGGAGAATACTCCAACTTATTTCGTAAACGTTTGTGTCCGTATGAAAGAATTTGATTATGGTCAAAAGCTAATTGAGGCACTTCTTTCACCGGATACCAAGCTACATCTGTAACACCATCAGTAATTAACTTTGCTTCCTCAAATCTTACTAAAGCAAAATAGCTTACCGATAGATAACGTACACCATAACTATCGCTGGCTTCTCTGGGGTCGCGATTCGGACCACCAAAAGTATACAATTGTTCTAAATAAAGATTTTCTACACAGATTTTCTCTGCCATAATGCGATAAGCAGCATCTTCTAAAGACTCACCTTCACGAACTAAAGTACCCGGAAGACTCCAAGTATTTACAAATGGTTCGCACGGACGCATTACTAATAGAACTAATAGCCGATTTTGAGTAATATCAACTGAAAAAATCACATTGTCAACACCAACTTTGAAATCAGCTAAAGGTTGTTGATTTAAGGTTGATAAAATTTTGTTTTGATTGAGTCTTGGCATTTGTATAAATGCTTTTGATTAATATAAGCAGCAACCGAGGGTGTCAAAGCTTGAGTATCACCATGTTCGCGATAAGCTGTTGAAGAAACATCTAAACCAGTTAGATTAGCAATGCTAATTGTTCCTCCTAATTCACCTATTTTTTCTAGATTACTTTTATCTATTGCATATCCCGGTCTTGGTACTACTAAAACAGATGCTAACTGCAACAAATCTTTAATTCTATACCAACGCTGAAATTGACCGAGTAAATCCGCACCAATTACTACAACAAATTCAGCATCTTTACCCCAGCGTTGTTGAGCATTTTCGATTGTATTAACAGTTCTTAAATTACTTAACTCCTGTTCCAAATTCACATTTAACCGTGGTGGAATGATATCCTTAATCAGTAACCGCAGCATTTCTATTCTATTTTCTAAAGATGTTTGATGAGCTTTAAAAGGATTATCAGCAGCCCAAACCGCGACATAATCGTAATGATAAGATAACCAAATTAAAACCGCTTGATGTCCTGCTGTCGGCGGGTCTGCACTTGTACCGAATAATGCTATTTTCATTATTAGTTGATAGTTGTTGGTTGTTGGTTGATAGTTGATGGTTGTTGGTTGATGGTTGGTAGTTGATGGTTGATGGTTGATATTTGTTAGTTGATGGTTGATATTCGTTAGTTAATGGTTGATGGTTTTTCTAATAACCACTGTCAACTGTCCACTGTCCACTGTCAACTGTTCTTTGTTTGTTTAGTCAATTGTTGTAGAGAAGTGGAAATTTCTACGGACGATGTGGTGGAATTTAAATTTAGAATATCAGCAGGTAAGCTCGCTACTGAGGCGGCAGTTTGTTGTTTAATTGTTTTGAGCGTACAAGGTGATTCTAATCGTTTACCATCTTTCATAAATAACTTTAATAAAGGCTGTTTTTCTGGATAACTTTCCGTAACTAATCCCAAGGTATCTGATTTAAATTTATCTTCTGCAAACTCCCTAAAAATTTGTTTTTTTCCTGGATAACTTGCTTTTCCACTAGACTGTTTCATCACCGGAATCCCATCAATTTCCACAAGTTTGTAAACTCCATTGACAGGATTACCCGTCACTAATCGTGTTCCCATTCCATAACCATCAATTTCAGCTTTATTTTCTTTTAATCTGGCTATTTCCCATTCGTCTATATCTCCGCTGGCGAAAATTGAAACATCTGGTAAAATTTCTCTAACTTGTTGGGATAATGTTACCAAATCTCCAGAATCTAATCGGACTCCAGTTAAATTTATTTCTCCAGCTTTAACCATATTTGCTAACTTACCTGCCGCAGCAATTGTATCGTAAGTATCAATTAACAATGGCGCTCCTGGAAAATATTGGTGAAATGCTGTAAAAGCCTGCTCTTCACTACCTTCTAATGCACATAATGCCATCACTAAAGCGTGAGCCATCGTACCACTAGGTTTTTCACCTAATTGTAGCGCAGCTAACACATTTGATGTTGCATCAAATCCCCCTGCTAAAGCAGCTCTGGCAGCCCACAATGATGCTTGGGGGCTGAATGCTCGTCTTGTACCGAATTCCAATAGTGTTGTATTCTCTCCCGCAACATTTCGCGATCGCGCTGCTCTTGTGGCAATCAATGTCTGGTAATTTAAGGTATTAAGCAAATAAGTTTCAACTAATTGTGCTTGCCATAACGGTGCTTCAATTCTTAATAATGGTTCGAGGGCAAATACCGTAGTCCCTTCCGGAACAGCCCATACATCCCCGGTAAACCCTCCTGATTCTAATAATGACCAAAATTGTGGGGGAGCTGATGCAAAAATTCCCGTTTCTTGTAAAGCCTCAATTTGACCGGAACTAAAGCTGAATTGCTCTAAATACTCTAGCGCTTGTTCCAACCCCATTGCAATCAAATAACCAAACCCTTCCGGCAATTTTCTGGTAAACAATTCAAAGCTGGCTTGTTTTTGCTCTACACCTTCACCTGCATAACAAGCCCCCATTGTCAACTGATACAAATCTGTCAGCAAACTGTAATCGGCACTAGAAAAGCTTAATTGCTCTCCTAAAGACCTATCAAGGTTAAATAAAGTTGTCATTCAAATGCACCTTAGTAAAATCTATTTTCATTTATGGTAGTTTTCACCATAAATAATGTCAAGGGTTAGTTGATATTGAACCTTTAATCTTTGACCTTTTGAAGAAGTATTGCGAATATTTTCGATATATTGAAAAAATCAATTAATTGCTGATTTAACAATTAAAGTAAAGATATCAAATGTTAAAAGATGAAAACGTTTAGGAGCTTACCTTTATGTTTATTTCCAAAACACTTTCAAATATCGCTCAGTATATTTCGGAAGCAGTAATGCGAATATTTGCTCCCAATGATGATGCTTATCCTAACAGTGGTGTTCAACCATTTACGGGTGAAGTTTATAAAAGCAGAACAGTCGATACTTGGTAATTAATATCAGAACAAATTAATCATATCTTTTCCGCTTATATTGGAATTATTTAATCTATAACCTTCTCCTAAAAAACCAAATTTATAGAAGGAATAAGAAAAAACTCTACGTCTCTGTGTGCTTACCTTTGTGTCCCTCTGCATTCGCAAATATATAATTCCGATACCAACGGATTTGATATTAGTTCATAAATAAATCAGTGGTTAAAACTAATTTTAAAACTAATTTTAAGCCACTGATTTTTTTGTGTAAGTCAATAATACTATTGTTCAGATTTTTAAAATTCAAAACTTACGCCCCTTCAGCTACAAACCCGGTTTATACTAGTTGACGACGCAGATTTTGCTGTTGATTAAATTCCTTTTGTTCTGCTGTCAATACATCGTAATCGATTGGAGGACGCATTTCCCATTGAAGCTCAGCTAAAAGTAATAAACTGATTCCCATGACTAAACCAGTAGCAAGAAACTGTTTACCACCACAGTAGGGTAAAAGCAAAATTCCTAATAAATGAATTGCTGCGGTAATTACAAAAGTACGGGATTTAACAGCCCATGCCGTAATCATATAACCAACTGCGCTCAACCCCAACCATAAAGGACACAGACGCATCAATACTTCTCCCCAACCGAGAAAAATTCCCGCATCAGTTAAGACAACACCACTTAATATTAAAATTATCCAAGCGTATATTAACCACCGTAAACGTTCCACACTTACCCAAAACCAGGTAAATGCAATCATCATTGCAGTACCGATAATGGTAAATGTTGTCCATAAAATTGCTTGAGTAACCCAACTAATCGGTAAAAATTGTGCTGTGGTAAAGATTCCCGTGCATACTAATCCCCAAATTATAAATACTTGATCTATGCGAGTATAAAACCCTGAAATCAACCTTATATTCCCAATTTTGCCACTTATCCGCCAAATACCTTGTAAATCCTGGTAATCTAAATCTTCCTGTTTATCGCGCAGGAGAGGTTGAGATAATGTTAAAAATGTCATTAGAGGTTATCCGTCGTAAGTAACAAGTTTTTTATATCTATAGAAGTATTTTAGTGAAATTTCATGAAGTTTTGCAACTTTTTATGAATAAAAATACTGGAAATTGGTTTAAAGCTTTTGTGGAAGATTCCATTTTTTATATATATTAAGGAAAGTATGATAAAAATAACCAGTTTTTATTGTATAAGTAAGTATTTTTTCGTAGATAAACAATATGGCAATTCTGTATTATCTGTATTAATTTATCATCATTTGAGGTGTAGAAAAACCAGATTTTTACCCAGAAGTTTAATGAAGAATTAACTGATTTAAGGCAAAAGCTAAAGCTGCACTTCCTAAAGGAACGGTGAGATTGTCAATACCAAGAATTGAAATAGCTTCCAGAGCGGTAGCAACCACAGCTACAACTACGGATATTAACCAAGTTTGCCAAGTATTTCCTTGAACATTGAATAAAATTAAACTACTGATAATAAAACTGACTAAAGTCATCGTCAGAGAACCTTCTAAACTTTTTTGTCCTCCTAAAACATTGTATTTATGTTTACCAAAACGCTGACCGATCAGTGCAGCTAATCCATCTCCCCATGCCATAATTAATATTCCCAGTGCGGCGTAAAATGGTTGTTTTAAATACCAAAACCAAGCGATTAAAATGCCAATACTGACAGAATAGAAAAAAGTTCCCAAACTTTTGCGTCCAACGCTGTTTATACCAGGAAGAATCGGAAATCGGTAGGACAACAAAGTCAATATGCTCGCTAAAATCGAAGCAGCAATACCGATGCTTGCAGGAATATCGAACCACCAAGCAAGCAAGATTACGTTACCAGTACCAATATGAACTATCTTGCGGACAATTTCCGAATTGCTCTTAGCTAAACGACTCACTCCTCCTGCACTCAGCAGAATCAGTGACACCCAAACACCAACGGCTATAATTTGCAGCCACAAAGGCGGAATAGAATCTATTACAGTAAATGAATTCAAGTTAAATAAAAGTTAAATGTAATTAAGATTGAAATTTTTCCCTTATTACTAATTTATAGGATTTTTGCCATTGTAATGAAAATATTATTAATTTGGTTGATTCGGTTCTACCGAATGTTTATTTCACCACTATTTCCCCCAAGTTGTCGTTTTCAACCCACTTGTTCGATGTACGCAATGCAAGCACTGGAACGTTTCGGCGTGTTGCGCGGTTCATGGCTTGCAATTCGGCGTATTTCCCGCTGTCATCCATTTCATCCCGGCGGTTATGATCCAGTTCCCGGAGAGGAAGAGGTGGGGAGGTAGGGGGATGGGG
>NZ_JADEWL010000157.1 GCF_015207665.1 Plectonema cf. radiosum LEGE 06105 | reverse complement strand
ATTATAACCTCTAACCTCTAACCTTTACCCTTTAACCTTTAACCTTTTAAAATCCCGGTTGCGGATTTACGGAACCTCCGGGAACTACTGGTGTATTGGGTTGTTGCTGCTGTCTTTCCAGATATTCACTCAAAACTGAAGCTATATCTCCACGAGTCATGGGTTTGAGGGGATTAAGTTTACCTTGAGTATCGTTGATAAATCCTTCAGCAACAACGGTGGCAATTGCTCTTCTTGCCCAATTGGGAATTGATTCTACATCTGAATAGTTCGAAAGTATATCAGTGACTGTATCATCAGAAAACTGAAATACACCGTAAGCTTGAGCAAATATCGCTAAACCTTCGGCTCTTGTAACTCTTTGATTAGGGAAAAATAAATTTCCTCGATAGCCTCTCATTATCCCAGTTTTCAAAACTGTTTGAATATCTTTGTATGCCCAATGAGAAGATGGAACATCCGCTACTGTTACATCTTCTGGTGGAATGTTTCTTCTATCAAGCCTAAAAGTTTTTACCATAATCGTGGCTAATTCAGCGCGACTAACTAATCTTTCCGGGTAAAAATTGCCATCCGAGTAGTTAGTCATTAAGTTTGCTGCTACCACTTGTTTGATAGCATTAGATGATTGTGGTGTGTTTTGCGGTTGTTCTTCAAGATTGACCAAATTGGGTTTTTGTTCTGTATTTTGCTCTTGTTGAGCATAAGCATTTGTGGGAAACCCTTGTATTAAAAATACTAATGAAAGCGTACTGATAAATTTACCCATGATTCCAATTGTTGTTAAAATGCTACCAGTTTTAACTGACAACAAAGGTAGCTCTGTGGTTTCGTTATTTTCGTAGTTTCTCTGAGTATTCTTCAACCTAGAATATCAGGATTGCTGATGGAAGTTATCAAATTTTGCCGCCCAACCGATACTCCTGGATTTCTCACTCTACTCACCACTCACTACTCACCACTCACTCTACTCACCACTACTTCCAGAGGTTTGTGATAAATGCGGGTACTATGTAGTAAGGAAGGCGTTTTATGAAGAGGAGTTTCGGGAATGACCGCAACAGCAGATCCTGTACAGTTGATGAAGCAAGAAGTAGGTAAAGCCGCTGCAAATTTAGTTAAATCGGGTTCTATCGTCGGATTGGGAACTGGTTCAACTACTGCTTTTACGATTCAATTTCTTGGCGATCGCCTTAAATCTGGTGAGCTAACAGACATTGTGGGTATCCCTACATCTTTTCAATCGGAAGTTTTAGCTAAGCAATATGGCGTACCTTTAACCACTTTAGACGCGATCGACCATATTGATATCGCCATCGATGGTGCGGATGAAGTAGATCCGAATAAAAACCTAATCAAAGGTGGTGGTGCTGCACATACCCGCGAAAAAGTTGTAGATTATCTCGCCAATCAGTTTATCGTAGTTGTAGATAGCGGTAAATTAGTTAAGCGCTTAGGTGAAACTTTTGCTGTTCCTGTGGAAATTATCCCAATGGCAATTACCCCCGCAATGCAGGCTATTACTAAACTCGGTGGTAAACCAGAAATACGTATGGGTGTAAAAAAAGCAGGCCCCGTAATTACCGACCAAGGTAACATGGTGGTTGATGTTAGATTTGATAACATTAGCGACCCAGAAAACCTCGAAAAAACACTGAATAATATTCCTGGTGTTTTAGAAAACGGTATTTTCGTCAATTGTGTAGATAAAGTTTTAATTGGCGAAGTTAAAGATCATAAACCCGTTGTTCGGGAGATGTAAACTCTTCCCCCCCACTGATTCTGGTTGTTTTGATCAATCACCTCAGTTGTTAATTAGCCGCAATAATTAGTAGTACTTGACCACATTAATTATGACGGGTGAGGGTAGGGAGCGTCTCACTCCCTCGTTACAACCAGCGAGCGGGACACTCGCACTACCTCTACCCTCATAACTTATGTGGCGGAGTACTAGTAGTCCACCACATAAGTTATGAGGGGTAATCAATGTAATATTGTAGGTTGGGCTGTTCGCGCAAGCGTTGCGAAGCAAAATGTAATGGAGCCTCGGCACCCGCGTTGGGTTGCGCTATGTCCTGTCGGACAGGCTTCGCCAACGCTTAACCCAACCTACGAAGAGGTATTTTAACTCCTCAAAATTAATGTGGTGGACTACTAGTAGTCTATTTCATTAGTTATGCGGGGTTGTAGAGACGCGAAATTTCGCGTCTCTACATAGTTTGGGGGATAAATGAACCCGTCAGAATAAATGAAAAAGACCACTAGTAGTACTCCCTGCTCCCTTAATAATAAGTTTCAATTTGACATTGTTTTCGCATCCTCCTTTAGCTAGATATTTACGTAATTCACGGTTTTTTTTTCAACCTTTGATGTTTGTTTATTAAGAAATATTTCCATAAAATGAGAATAGGTGACAAAATTCAGAATTCCTATGCCAGACACTTTAACAAAACTGACTTATCAAACCTTTCAACAAGGTAAAAGTATTTTTGGTTTAGCTCACAAAACCATAAGTACGGGGCTGATGAAAGCTTTATCTCCAGTAGATAAGAAAGTAACACCGATTCCAACGGAGTTATTGCTGAAATTCCAGGAGCGTCTAAATAATTTATTAGAAGTTGACTGGGAAGATGCACAAAAAGGTGTATATCCCAACAGTCTACTTTTTGATAATCCTTGGGAAGACTTTTTTGTTTATTACCCACAACTATGGATGGATTTACCTCAAATTTGGGAGCGAGCTAAGTCGGACAAATATAAAGAATTTTCTGCAAATATAGATACGACTGATTATCCCCAATATTATGTGCGGAATTTCCATCATCAAACTGATGGTTATTTGAGCGAATTATCTGCGAATCTGTACGATTTACAGGTAGAAATTCTGTTTAATGGTGCTGCTGATGCAATGCGACGCAGAATTTTGGCTCCATTAAAAGATGGGTTAAAAGTATTCGCTGATGTACCACCACGTCAACAACGTATTTTAGATGTAGCTTGTGGTACCGGGCGCACATTGAAGATGATACGAGCAGCTTTACCTCAAGCATCGCTGTTTGGTACGGACTTGTCACCAACCTATTTGCGGAAAGCGAATCAACTACTATCAGAAATTCCCGGAGAATTACCGCAACTGTTACAAGCTAATGCTGAGGAGTTACCTTATTTAGAGAACTACTTCCATGGTGTAACTTGTGTATTTCTGTTCCATGAATTACCAGCAGTGATACGTCAGCGAATAATTGATGAATCTTTCCGAGTCACAAAACCGGGTGGAACTTTTATTATTTGCGACTCAGTTCAGTTGAGTGATTCACCAGAAGTGGAACCTGCGATGCACAATTTCTATGAAACTTTCCACGAACCTTATTATAGAAATTACATCACTGATAATTTAGTGGAACGTTTGGAAAAAGCCGGTTTTGAAAAGGTTGAAATGCAGGTTCATCACATGAGCAAATATTTAATTGCTCGTAAACCGTCAGCACCGTTAGCATAGATATCTTAAGCTGACACAGAGAAGTCGGGTTTCTTTTAGAAACCCGACTTCTAGGTGTTAGGTGTTTTTAAAAAGTCTTTTTTTATCAAATAAAAGCAAAAACTAGAGACTAATTTTGCCTCTAGCTTTAAATGTAAGAACACAATACATAATATACAGATGAACCGATTAAAGCAAATTTACAACCGAGCAAAATAACTGAGTAATCTTGAATTTTCGCTTCTGAGCGTAAATGAAGTTACTTGCTGCTTCTACTTATTTGAGTTATATAGAGAAACTGAAAAAATCTAACCTCCCGACAGCAGATATTATCTGCTCAATTAATCAGAAAACAGTTGCAGGAAATCTAAGCAACATAAATTCCCATTGGTTTATCCTCCATAAGCATATTTAGATTAGATATTCTGCAAAGCGATCGCAGAAATCATACTCTAAAAAATGTGAAGACAAATCGAGGATAAAACAATCAGTGGTAGAAGTGCGGGAGGAAAATTTTTCTTTAAGAAGCGGATGATGCTATAGACAGTCGATATAGGTATTTGATACTTGAGGTTTGACTGGCTATTTATACAGACAGACGGAAATAAAACAATAACGAACAATTATCTAACAACGTCGTGTTGCAAAAAATATAAGGTAAATGGTGGTTTTTAACACCCTAAAAGCGAGACTTGAATGTACTTGAGATAACACGACTAACTGGTTCTATGCGTTGCATTCTTAGTGGAGATAAAGCAGAATTAAGCACGAATGGAATATTCTACAAACTCTCTACGTCCACTACCTCTATGAGGTGCTTTAGGATTGTTTGAATTGGATCTACTTAATAGTAATTCTTGTTCTCCGGAGGTAGAAAACATTTCGTTTACTAAAGTATCTCCAATTCCTTGGAAGGTTACAGCTAAGGAGCCGAATACGAAACTTGTAACTAAAAGTGAAATGGCTGTACGCATAGTAGATGTCTATTTTTGAACTATCCACTTCACTAGTACTTAGTGTGAAATACTGCATCCGGATAATTTACCAAATAGTATTTTTTTTTACTCATATTTTTGTCAAAGGGTTTTATGAGTAATATGTTCTACTAATAACCAGTTACCAGCATGATATATCTGACCTCTTATAGCTATATTTTCTTTATTTGACAAGGATTGTAGGGCTAAATCTATATTTGGATTTAAAGTTACAAGCTGGTAAATATATCCTTTGAGTATAATTGGAACGGTAATTTCAAACCTGTAATCTTGCTGATGTATACGCTGAAAAATACCTTGATAACAGTGACTATTGCGTAGCTGTACTGTATGTTTCTCACCGTATGAGTACTGATTATAAAATGTATTTTGACAATTACCACTAGCAGGATAATTATCTAAATTGTCTAAATAATACAGTTGCTTGATTAACCAATCTGGATGATTTGGTAGTAAATTGAACAACGGAACGATTGCTGCTGGTGCTTGTACATTATTTAATAAAGCAATAATACCGGCGGTTGAAACCGCTGCTACACAAACCAAACCCACCTGCGTGGGTTGTGTTGTTCGGATATTTCGTTCATGTATTATGTTTGAGAATACCGGCGGTTGAAACCACTGCTACACAAACCAAACCCACGCAGGTGGGTTGTTGCGCTTCCTTTTCTCCGTTTCCCTGATTAAAACTGTTTAACAGGACATAATATCACTACCAAAACCGACATTTTTTTTGTACTTCCAAAAATAATACAAAGCCTAATAAAGAGAAAATAAATGTGGATGCGACAATAACAGTCAATAAAATAATTCGACGTAGTTTTTGGTTTTCTTGTTCGCGTATTTGTATTTTTTCCTCTTCACACTTTTGTTCTTCTCGATATTTTTGACTTTCTTCAATAAACTTAAGAGCGTCATTTGTTAAAGGTAAAATGTATCCAAATCTGTCAATAAACGTTTCCGCTTCTTCTAATTCTTTTCCCCTATATAGATAATCTTTAGCATCTTCAATATCTGTTCTTCTACTTTTCCATTTTTTAGCTGCTTCTTCAATATCTTCTTTTAACTTACTATTATTACGATTTATATAAAGCCATCCGCGTAATTTTGACCAGTGACGAATTAAAGCTTCATGACTTAAATTAACTACTTCTACTTTATCCTTTGTATTATCATCCAGAATCTCTTGACTTATAATGATTAAATTGTTTATAGCAAGAGTCTCAATAACTTGATTAATTTGCTCTGGAAAATATGATTTTGCTTTTAATAATTTCTCCTTAGAAACTTTGCTGCGAGTCTCTCCTGTTCCATCTCCTGGTCGTGTTAAGCGAATAAAAATAATTTTTGCAATTTCTTTTCCGTGTTGGTCTAAAGATTCATAAACTTGATTAGCGTGTTTTTCTAAAATTCCTTTGATTCCCTTGCAATCTCCGAGTTTATTGTATGCATTAACTGTTAAAAATTTATTAGTAGGCTGTTTCCAAAGTTCTTGTAAAGCATATTGTAATAAAGGTAAACTTCCTGGTTCATTTTGCACGTCTTCAACTAATTTCTTAACAAGTCTTTCTTCAACTTTATAACCTAATTGTCTAGCTGGTTTTTCAATAGCTTGTTTCAATTCATCAGTATTCATCGGTGTTACAGCTATCAGATGTTGTTGAATTTTTCTTGCAAGCCCGTGATACTCTTGTTCAGCACATTTACCAAAAAAATCTGCTCTTATTCCTAATACTACACAAAGTTTATTATTGTTAACTTTTCCTAAAGCACCTAATAGACATTCAAAAAACTTTTCTCTTTCTTGATAATTTTCTTCAGTATCTTTATACAAAGAAAAAACTTCCTCAAACTGATCTACTACTAAAACTACTCGTGAAGTATCAATCTGCTCAATAAACTTTTTTAAATATTGAGAACCTTTACTTCTCAATTCAGCTACTTCTATACCTAATTCCTCCGCTAAACTTTGTAGAGGATTTTTACCTGGTTGAAAAATATAAGTTTTCCAGTTTTCACTACCAGATATCTGTTCCCCTTGTTTGATTTGATAAATTAAACCCGCTCTAATCAGGCTGGATTTTCCGCTTCCGGAAGCCCCCATTATTGCTACAAAGTAGTGTTCGCGGACTTTTTCTAATAATTCATCAGTAAGTTGATCGCGACCGTAAAAAAACTTAGCATCTTCACTGTCAAAATAAGCTAAACCTTTATAAGGATTATTACTATCTTGTGGAATGATATAGTCGTCTTGAACATCGTTATGATCAGATTTGTTGTCACCAAATAAAAGATAAATTGGTTTTCCAAAAGATATCCGCTTAAAATCTCCACATCTTTTCAAAGATTTTTCGTAACCTTTCAATCTTTGAATGAGTATTTTATGGTCGATAGTTTCTCCTTGCTTAGATTTTAATTCATTTAGTATTGCACCAGTAAGTTCGCTACACCTTTTATTCCTATCTTGAAAAGAATTATCCGATTTATGAAATAAAGCAATACAAAATCTATCTTTACCACTTTCATTTCCAGGAAGTAATTTATTTAAATCTAATCTTGTATATTGTTGATGACAGCAATCTAAAATAATAATTTGCTGCTCTACAGGACTTTCTTGTAATATTTTTTTTAACCATCGTAGAGATACTCCTAATTCATACTCTTGAGAGGGATTAGAATCACTAGTTGCTAAATATATTTCTGAAATTCCTTGGTTTCTGGTAAGTACATATCCGGAAAAATATAGTAATGCTATTTCTGGATGCTGTCCTTCTGGTTTAAAAAGTTTGACAATTTCTTCTTTGAGTTGTTTCCGACTAGCTTTTTGTATCCGCTCTACTTGAAATTGTTTTCTGATTCTAATATCTATATTCTTTGCATTAACATTAGGTATGTGAAGATTTTTTAATTTTCTATATTCGTAATTATTAATTCCTACAACTAAAGCTTGATTTAATTGATTATTAATTTCTTGAGCAGAATCATTATTTGTATTATTCATGATAAAAATACTTGTATATTTGAACTAGAAGATTTCTAAAAAATGGTTAATTTATTTGATTTATCAATACTGTTAATAAATACAAAATGTTTATTTCTTTGCATCATTGATTCATTGCTTGCTTAAGCAAATTAAGAAAACGTCTATCATATTTTGCAAATTCCCAATTCAACGCTTTCTGAATTTGCTCAACAGTAAGATTTTTGGCTCCAATCAATTTAGTACTATTCAGATTTGCACCATATAAATTTGCACCATTGAGGTCAGCACCAGATAAATTTACACCGCTTAAATCGGCACCACTCAATTGTGCATTACTAAGATTAGAATTAGCTGCAATTAAATACATCCCCTGATGAATCGGATCAAAATTTTCAGGTAGCTTAGTTTTATTGTTGTATAGACAATGTTGAAGATTAGCTCCACTGAGGTCTACATTACTGAGATTTACATCTCTTAGGTCTGTATCACAAAGATTTGCATCACATAGATTTGCATCACACAGATTTGCATTTCTTAGGTCTGTAGCACATAGATTTGCAGCACATAGATTTGCACCACAAAGATTTGCATTAGATAAATTGGCACTTTTCAGATTGGCACTTTTAAGATTTGCACTGCTGAGGTCGGCTCCACTTAAATTTGCATATACTAACTGAATATTTTCTAATTGAGCATTTAATAGTTCCGCATTACTTAAGTTAACATCGTTGAAGATAAAATCATTCAGTTGTGCATCTTTAAAGTCTACACCACACAAATTTGCGCCGCTCAAATCGGCTTGAGCTAGATTTAAACCACTGAGTTTTTTGGCATTACTAAGGTTTGCACCACTCAGATTGCAACCTCTAAAATCTGTACCAAATAACTGCGCCCCACTCAGATTAATACCATTCAACTTAAAACCTTTGAAGTCTATACCACTAAGATTTGCACCACTGAAATTTGTATTATTAATTAATGCTTCAGAAAGATTCGCACCAGTAAGATTTGCACCACTAAAGTTTGCTTCTCTCAGATTTGCTCTAGTAAGGTCTGCATCGCTAAAGTCAGTACCACTGAGGTTAGTATTTCTAAGGATTGCTTGTCTAAGATTGGCGTTTACTAACTGAGCATCGATTAATTCTGCACCACCAAAGTCTGCATTACTTAGATTTGCATCACACAGATTTGCATTACTCAGATTTGCATCCCAGAGAATAGAACTACTTAGGTCTGTATTACTCAGATTTGCATCGCACAAATTAGACTGATTAAGTTTGGTATTTGCTAAATTAGCTCTAGCTAAATCGGCTCCTTGGAGGTTAATTTTTGTCAGGTCTGCGCCAGCAACTATTACACCTGCTAAGCTGATACTATCTTGATTTAAATCGTAGAGCGCTTGAATACGTCCCCCACTTCCTTTCTGACCTTCTGCTGAATTTATTACTTGCCATGCTTCATATTGTGAACGCTTTTGCTGTTCGGGAGAGTTCAAAAGAAAAAGGATTAAACCAGCAAGAATACTTAAAGATTCGACATCATCAAATAAATGTTTTCCACTGTTATTGTTCTCTTCTGACGGTTTTTCGATGTTTTTTTGAACCCGTTTTTCAGTGTCGCATATTTCCTGTCTTTGAGTTAGGGATCTTACTGTGTCTCCTACTAGACCTCCGTTCAATACATTAATCACCCATATGACTCCAGCCAGTAGTAACAAGATAATTAAAAATTTGAATACAATAGTTACCAAAAATCTCAGCCAAACTATGCGTTTTAGCCTCAGCCAAACTCTACGATTCCATTTCAATAACTTCTTATACTTATTGACTAGGTTCATACTAGTCCTCAAAATAATTTGTAAATGACTTACAATTTTGTAATATACTGGTATTGCTGTGCTTTTTCTAGTATTTATTGACACATTGAGAGTAAATTTTAAAGAAGTTTAGAGAAGTTTAAATAATTTTTATAAGAGGATGTTTGAAAAGTCTAATTCCATACTTGATCGAGCGCTTTGTGACTGCATTTACACAATAAAGAGGGTAAAACTTATTTTTCGGCGAATTTACCTCAGAAGTAGAAATTCCCATCAATCGCGATATTTTGTATCCTTCAGAAATTGACTTGATGGGCACTTACAGTTCATTTTATAGATTATTGCAAACTCTCGCGGCTCATATCGTCTTTAATCCTCGTAGTAAGTCCATCTGAGGATACTTACAAATACTTATTTATCCGTAATTTTATAAATAGGGTAAAAGTTAGGAATTAGGAGTTAAAAATTAGGAGCTAGGAGTTAAGAGTTACCATCTTGAACCAATTACCCATTACCCATTACCCATTACCAATTTTTAATTAAATGACTATTCCCATTTTTATAGTTATCTTATTAGCTTTTTATCTCGCTTGGAACCTGGGAGCAAATGACGTTGCCAATGCAATG
Source organism: Plectonema cf. radiosum LEGE 06105 (assembly GCF_015207665.1). Lineage (GTDB taxonomy): Bacteria > Cyanobacteriota > Cyanobacteriia > Cyanobacteriales > Nostocaceae > Rivularia > Rivularia radiosa_A. The sequence goes on along the minus strand of NZ_JADEWL010000157.1, from coordinate 4,798 downwards.
GGTACTTCGGTAGGTTCTAAAGCCGTTACTTTAAAGCAAGCTTTGATCATTGCTGGAATCTTAGAATTTAGCGGTGCTGTTTTATTCGGACATGAAGTATCTCAAACTTTAGCCACAGAAATCACTAACCCGGCAATATTTGCGGATGCTCCTCAAGTTTTTGCTACCGGAATGCTTTCAGTATTGTTAGCTAGTGCTATATGGCTGCAAATTGCTACATCGCGGGGTTTACCAGTTTCATCTTCCCATGCAGTTGTTGGCGCGATCGCCGGTTTTTGCGTTACTGCTGCTGGATTTGGTGCTGTTAAATGGTCATCAATTGGCATGATTACTCTAGGATGGATCATTACACCAGTTATCAGCGGTTGTATTGCCGCTTTGTTTTACAGTCAAATTAAACGCTGGATTTTAGAGCAACCGCAGCCATTGCGACAGTTAAATGAGTGGATTCCTTGGTTGAGTGTCCTGTTGTTAGGAGTATTTGGAGTCATTGTGCTACCAAAAGCAACTCAACCGCTAGCAACTTTTTTGATTGAGCAAGTTGGTTTCAAAATACCCTCTCACGACGTTCCACTTTTCATCGGTACAACCGCAGCGGTGGGATTGACAGTTTATAGTTGGAGAGAGTTGAGGGGATGGGGAGATGGGGAGATGGGGAGAAAAATTACCGATTCCCAATTACCAACTACCAATTCTCAATCCCAAATCCAAAATCCAATTGAGGGTATATTCGGCAAATTTCAATTATTGAGTGCTTGTTTTGTGGCGTTTGCCCACGGTTCTAATGATGTGGGAAATGCGATCGCTCCTTTGGCTGCTATAACTTATGTTAATCGCACCGGAAAAGTTCCCATTTACGATTTAGATATTCCCCTATGGATTTTGGTAATTGGTGGTACTGGTATTGTGTTTGGTTTGGCGGTTTGGGGTAAAAAAGTGATTGCGACTATCGGTGAAAGTATTATTGCTTTGCAGCCAAGTAGTGGGTTTTGTGCGGAACTTGCAACGGCTACAACAGTAATTCTCGCATCTCGTCTGGGTTTACCTGTTTCCACTTCTCATGCACTTGTGGGTGGTGTCGTTGGTATTGGCATAATTAAAGATATTAAATCTGTGCAGTTCAAAACTTTGCAGGGAATTGCTGCTGCTTGGATAATTACTCTTCCAGTAAGTGCTGTTTTAAGTGCAGTGATTTTTAGCTTGGTTCGTCTTGTTTGGCAATAAAATTATGTAGAGACGTTGCACTGCAACGTCTTATTATCTAGACCATTTGGATGATAATTTCATTAAATATTATTAGATTGGACTTGTGCAGTGTATTTACAAATTACTTTTACCAACCGGACGTTGACCGTCTATACTCAACATATGGTCAATCTCTAAATCGCTTGGATCGATTGGACGTTGCCCATCTACATTTATCATTTTATTATCTGTAAAATTGCTCTTCGCGATTGGTCGTTCACCGTCTACATTAAAGGTTTCTTCAACTTCAAAATTACTTTTAGCAACAGGGCGATCGCCATCTTCGTTAAAAGTATGGTCAATTTCTAAATTATTTGGATCTACAGGGCGATCATTGTCTATTTGAAGTATCTGAGTTTCTACATTAAAGGTTTCTTTGATTTCAAAATTGTTCTTAGCAACAGGGCGATCGCCATCTTCATTAAAAGTATGGTCAATTTCTAAATCCTTTGAGTTAACCGAAGGTTCGTTGTCTTTGTTGATTTTTTGAGAATGTGTTTTTGATTTTTGGCTTTTTGTGGTTTTTTTATTCATAACTAAGCCTTAAGAGGGCAGAAAAATAAATGTTGTGATTATCTGTGATTGAATTATTTGTAATCTCAATAGTATAATATTTGCTTGGAAATCACTTGTATCCACAGGAATAGGTAAAAATCTCGATATTACTCTCCCCGTCATCCTTGCTGATTCCCGCGATTAGGATAAAATATTTCCGGTAATAGTCCCCACGCAGCAGCATCAGCACCCCAGTTACGGAAAACCTTTTGACGTGCGAAAGCGTGAGCAAAGCGCCAATTATAAATCTTCTTCCATGCCGAACTCCACTGGGCGGTTTCATCTGCTTGCTGTAAAGCCCGAATTTCAGATTCTAAAGCTTCAGCGTGCTTTTGGAATATGGCTTCTAGTTTTCTAAAATGTTCTTCAGGTGGTTGCAAAACTTGTGATTGACCTCATTCTAAATTTATTCCTATTGTGGGATGACAAACATCACTAAATCAACACTCTATTTGCGTTGCCAGTATTTATTTAAAAATTCATATAGTTACAACACAGTAAGTAACTGCGTGCTTGAAGGTTGGTATTGATCGGGTAATATCTAATTTTTGCGGATTTTTGATATTCTGAGTGTAAGATGTATCATGAGTTTCAGTGCGTTTAATACAGGATGAAATTAAGTATCAAATAAAATCTAAGTAACCTTAAAAATTGTAAAATTATTGTTGGTAAATACTTGAGACGATAAAAGGTAGCTGCATCGAATATTTATGTTTGATTTTTGTCAAGGGATTTTTCTAAGTATTTTAACAGTTCTCCAATCTTTATGGGGGTATAAAACATAGAATAGCAATATTTCTATGTGTTGCCTGTCTTAGCGTTAATTTGCAATTAATTAAGAACCGATAACCAATTGTTTCTTGTTTTACAATGATAAAAATAAGTTTTGTAAATTCCTTTGTTAATGATATTTTTTAAAAGACCTTTTATACTACTTGCTATCAATTGATTTAAATAAAGAGAGTTTATCTGAGAAAATACAGAAAACTAGTAACAATTTTAGCGCCGAATAAGTCAATAGCAAGCCACAAAGGTGGTCAAACAAGCGGCAGAGGATAGGTCATAATGGGACGATTTGATAACGGACCAGAAAAGCCACGTAGAGCAGATGAGCCATACGGATCAGCAGAATCTGCTTTACAGGCTCTCACTGAGGAACTACAAATTATCCAGCGGAATTTGCTCAAATCATTGCGGGATGATGTCCAGCGTCTACAGAGCGAAAAAATCCGTTTAGCGGATGATATCAAACGTCTCCAAGAACAAAGGGAGCAGTTACAAGGTGGAAGGCAAATAGATGAATTACAGGTGTTGATGCGTCAGCTAGCGCAAGTTTTGGGAAATCACATTTCTGTGCAGTTGCAAGCTTCACTTGAAAAACTTGCTAATCGCTCGACGGGAAACACAACTCTTCAATCGGAAACCTACACCCAAACTCAGAATCAAGAATCTGTAAGTAATGCTTTTAATACGGCTTTCAACACCCTGCAACAAGATTTAGAGGACTATCAAAGTAGTCTTTCTCAGCAATTGTCTCGAATGTCATTGCAACAGGAGCAAGGGGAAGCGATTTTAGTAGAACTGGTAAATCGTCTTCGTCAAGAATTGGAAAGTACTACCAAAAGAAGATCCCAGAGAAAATTTCAAGTTTACGAACCATTAGAAGAACTTGAAGAAGTTGAAGAAATTGAAGAAATTGATCCCTTCCCAGATTTTCTTGATTCGGAAACAGAAGCCTCCGAGCAACAGACATTTTCATCAAGTTTATTTGAAGAACAAAACGAAATAACTCCCCCACCTGCGGATACCACTACCGCAACTTCTACTGTTCGAGGAGCTAATGTTTCCTTACCAGAGACCTACCCTCAAACTGCTTCAGAAGTTCCCAGACAACCCACCACAACACAACAACCGCTTTCAGGAGAGATACAAGCATTTTGGCAACGTCCCAAGGGATTATTGTTGATTATCCTCTCTACGGTAGCCACATCTATTTATAATGTTGCAATTAAAGTAATTTTCGAGCCGAATTCTCAAATATTCGGTGTATTTGCATTAAAACAATTAATATCGCCAACTTTAGGCAATTGCTTCTTAATTTTAATGTTGAGAATGCTGGTAGTCGTACCCCTAATGTTAGTTTTGGCACCAATCCTCCATCCAAGAGTCTGGCAGGATTTACAAAATTTAATAGAATCCCTCAGAGGAAATCCCACCCCTGCAAATATTACGGCTAAAAGAGTGCTGATGCTCTCAGTTATCAGTGGATGCTTCTTATTTTTATCCCAGGTAATGCTTTACATAGCCATCAGCCAAGTTTTTACGGGAATGGCGATCGCGCTGTTGTTTGTGTATCCAATTGTCAGCGGACTATTATCATGGCTTTTATTTAGGGAGAGTCCGAGCAAGTTCCGCGCTTTCGCTTACGGCACGATTGTTTTAGGAATGGTTTTAGTATTAGGAGGAGCCGCAAGTGGTACGGGTAATCTATCTTTAGGAAGCACTACAGGAATTATCGCTGGAATAAGTTTTGCATTTTACGTGATATTAACCCGCATTTGCGCCGCTAGGCTGCATCCAGTTTCTTTCACATTAATTAACTTCGTGACAATGTTATTTTTGTGTTTCATCGGCTTAATGCTGCCTTTACCGACCGCTTGGAGGTTAAATATAAACTCAGTAAACTTTTTAGAACTGGTTTTGAGCGCATTCATTTTAGGAGTATTAACCCTGTGCGGTTACTTACTAAATAACTTTGGTATTCGTAAACTTGGTGCCACAAGAGCAGGATTGATTGGTTCTACCGTTCCTGCGTTAACCGTAATTTTCGCCGGAATAATAATTCAAGAAACTTTACCATTAATCCAGGTTCTCGGAGTTCTACTAGTTACCTTCGGAGCCGCAGCCTTCAGCATCGAAAAATTACAGCAACAAAGGGTTAAATCGTCTCGTTCCAGTTGAAGGAAGGTTGAAGGGGACGGGTGATGGGGTGATGGGG
>NZ_JADEWL010000156.1 GCF_015207665.1 Plectonema cf. radiosum LEGE 06105 | reverse complement strand
CCCCATCCCCTTGTCTCCTCATCCCCTTGTCACCTTGTCCCCTTGTCGCCTTGTCTTCTTGTCCCCAAAGTTTTCCTAGCTTTCGATTTACTCGGACGGATGGATTTACGTTTTTTAGGTTTCTTTTGGGGTAGTAAACTAGTAATACCTTTTTTTTTAAAGCGCTTGTAAGCGGAATTTGACCAATCACTGATAGAATGACTCATCGCACCTAGTTCTAATCCGATAAACAGCGCTAAGAATCGGGTTGAGTGAAGGTTGATTATTTCTAATATATTTTTAGCTACTTCCTGCCAGTTCAAACTCATATTCAGTAATTTTTCGGCAATAAGTAAAATTAATATTCCCACGATTGAAACTAAGCCGCATAAATAAATTACCCGCAAAGTTGTACCGATTAACGGACCGTGGGATAAAAAAGAACGATGACGAAGACTTTTTTGATAGGGAAGCCAGATAAAACGCAAATAACCCCAACGTTGAAACTGAATTGAGTAAATATCCAGGTCGGGACCAAACATCAATCCCCCAAACATAAACCCAGCAGCAATCAACAAAGTTATACCACTACTGCGAGTCTGCCAATAAGTGGCAACCACAATAAACGGTAAAGCCCAAATTGTAATGCGATCGTGAGTTTGACCGGAGGGCATAATTTAAGATTGGGAATGGGTAATTGGTAATTAAATCAGTGAAATCAGCGTAATCCTTCTTAATCCGTGGTCAGTAATTAGAAGGTCAGGATTTCTCCAACGCCCGAATCATAACCAATAAACTGACATGATACAAGATATATTTAGACCGTTACCCGTGAATCCGAATCAAGATAAATCATCCGCAAAAAATATTTTTTGCAAAACACTAGCTTTATACGAAAAAGTTTGCTATATTATTTTCTTGTGAGCCAAAACGGACGATTAGCTCAGTTGGTAGAGCGCCTGCCTTACAAGCAGGATGTCACTGGTTCGAGTCCAGTATCGTCCATTTATGAAATTCAATTTTGATTGTTTAGTTTGTGGTTTTAGTGTATATCGACAAACTGTAGGTTAATTGATGCAAAAAAAACGCCCTTGCTGAATTGTCGTATAAATTCAAAATGTAGAGACGCGATATATCGCGTCTCTACAAGGGTTTTGAAATTACTGCTTACTATTTAAGGTGAGGATAAATTCCGTCCCTTCTCCCAAAATTGAATTGCAAATCAATTTTCCACCATGAGTTTCTTCGACAATTTGTTTAGCTATAGCTAATCCTAATCCCGTACCTTTTCCAACTGCTTTAGTAGTAAATAAGTGGTCAAATATTTTCTGTTTAAGTGATTCACTCATCCCTTTACCGTTATCAGCGATTGAGATTTTTACTTGATTATTTGCAATTGATGTTTTTACAGTAATTTTGTTAGGATTGGCTTTAATTGCCTCAAAACTAAGTCCATTATTCGCCTCATCTAAAGCATCAATAGCATTGGCGAGAATATTCATAAATACCTGATTTAATTGACCAGGGAAACATTCAATTTCTGGTAAGTTACCGTATTCTGTAACTACTTCAATTGCTGGACGTAGTTCATTAGCTTTAAGGCGATGTTTCAGGATTAAAATTGTACTATCTATACCTTCATGGAGGTTAAATGGTACTTTATAATCTCGATCGGCACGAGAAAAAGTTCTTAAACTGGTACTAATATTTTTTAACCTTTCACAAGCCATTACCATTGCATCTATCATTTTTGGTAAGTCTTCTAGACTGTAATCAAGGTCAATTTCTTCAGCGTGTTCAATAATTTCTGTAGTGGGATTAGAAAAAGTTTCTTGATATAAATCAAGGTGTTCGGTAATATCATTAAAAGCGGGTTTAGCTTGTTTAAGACTTGCCGAAATAAATCCTAAAGGATTATTCATTTCATGAGCTACTCCGGCGACTAAATTACCTAATGCTGACATTTTTTCGCTTTGAACTATTTGTAATTGAGCTTGTTGTAAGTCTTCTAATGCTTGTTGGGCTTGCTGATAAAATCTGGCATTTTCTAAAGAAATCGCAGCTTGGGAAGAAAGTAGTTTAATTACTTGTAATCTTTCTTGAGTAAATACTCCACTGGTAAGTTGATTTTCTAGATACAAAATCCCGACTAAATGTCCTTGATTAATAATTGGGGTGCATAATGCACTTTTTGGTTGATGAGTGAGCATATAGTCACTAATCATTCCAGGTATCTCGGTTTGGCAATTATCTACGACTATTGTTTGTTGAGTATTTTTGACATAATTGATAATTTTTATAGGAATAACTTGACAGATTTCTAGTAATTGTGAATCAAGAATGGTTTGTATTTGGGCTTGAGGATTAATAAAAGTAATTGCTCGTACTTCCCAAATATTTTGCTGGGGAAGAATTAATACGGATTTTTTGGCACCGGAATTTTCTAAAATAATTTTGGTGAGACTAGTGAGAAGTGGTTCTAATTCGATGCTGCTAGAAATTGCTTGGGCAGCTTTGAGGAGCGAGGAAAAATCGAGCAATTCAGAAATATTGGTGCTGCTATTTGTGGAAGTATGACTAGATGAAGATGTGCGAGGAAAGGCAATGGTACCAATTGTTTCCCAGGGATTGAGGGTAAGTTGTCGCTGTTCTAAGATGGGTTTGAGTAGTTGGGGATAACGTTTTTCTAAATCATCGGTTTTGGCTTTAGCTCCCCATTTGGCATAGCAATAGTATGCTTCTTGCATATAAGCTTGGGCAACTTTTTCTTTACCCCAATTGAGATAAAATTTGGCAGTGAGTTCGTTGGCTAGGGCTTCTTCTTGGATATAGCCGTTTTCTTTGGCTGCCGATATGGCTTTGTCGTACAATGTTGCTGCATCTTGATACTTACTTTGAACACGTTTTTGTTCTGCTGTAATCAAAAGATATTTATGGCAATATATAGTCGGAGAATGTTTTGACCATTTGTAAATTTTTTGTTTACTTTTAGCTAGTTTCCGTAGAATTATTCGTTTTTCTTGTATATCAATAGTTGGGTAAACTGCTAAATAAACTAAACTTTCATAAAAGTGAAATACTCCTAAAGAAGCTAAACCCGTACCTGCTTCTAAATAGGGAGCAGATGCTTGAGTAGTTGTATAAGCATATGTATAATCTGCAAATAAATAGCTGAGAAAAACCTGAGCAGTCATTGCCATTGATAAACCAGTACCATCTTTTGACTGCTGTTGTTGAGCTATATTTTCAGAAGCTTTGTAACTGTTTCCTTCTAAACGGGATGGCTCGGCAGCATCTCCGAGTAAATTCAAAACTACTTGATGCCAAATACTAGTATAAAGAAATGGATTACTTTGCTTGAATTCCAGTGCAGATTTTTTGTGGGCATCAATTTCTTGATTCAATTGTAATAGTTCATCTCCGATGAGGAATTTATGACAAGAAAATATTAGCAAACACCAAGATGCATATTCTAAATCTCCAGTTTCTAAACCATTAGTATAACCAGTTAGTAGAGGAGAAATGGTATCACCTAAAGGTTCATGCCAATGATATACAAAACAGTAAACCATGAATAGAGTTCGACAACGAATTTCTTTGGCATGAAATTTATCTAATAATTCGAGTGCTAATTGAGCAAATTGATAACCAGTTTCAATATCTTGTAAAACTCCAGCTAAAATTAATCCATACCAAGAGTAAGCAAAGGCTGATAAATTTGTATTACCATATTTTAATGATAATTTTACTTGTTCCAAAACTGTCAAAGGCAATAAATCAGGACGAGCAATATAAGTTGTAGATAAAACACTTGATAAAATTTGCATTGCTGCTTTGGGCTTTGGTTGATTCATGTTGGGTAAATCAATCAAGTGCGGAGTTTTTTTACCGATTAATTTTAATTTTGTTTCTGCTAATGTGAGCAAAACTTGAAGTTGATTGGGGTGATAGGGTAGAGAAATACCAAGTTGTTTGAGTACATCTAATGCAGTGTCAATTGCTTGTGGAAGGCAATTTTGTGCTTGGAGACAAAAAATTTGCACTTCGTAAACTTTGATTTTGTCTTCTAGGGATTTAGCTTGTTGTAAAACAGGTTCAACCCACTGTGATAAATCTGCATACTCTCCTAATAAATAACTACCTTCGGCAGCCGCTTCGTATAAACGCAGAGTTAGCTGATAATCATCTTCCCAAGCTTTTTCCCCCATCAGTTGAATTCCGGTACTAGCATAAGTCAGCACACCTTTGTAAGCTGTTGCGGCTTTTGCTTTTTGTGCAGCAGCAAGATTTAGTTGCGCGATCGCAATTTTTTCTTGGGTGTCTGTAATTAATGAGACTGCAAGGTTGAATTGACCGACAATATCAAAAATTTGCTCGTTAGTTTGTGATAGGGTAGTATGATTATCTTGATCTACAACCGACTGTCGCATCAACCGTCCAATTTTGAGATGAGTTATCTGTTTCTGATTCTGGGGAATTAATCCATAGGCTGCTTGTTGGACGCGATCGTGAAGAAACCGATAAACGACATTTTGATTATTCTTCTGATGATTATCTTTTTCCTCATTACCCAAATAAAATTTGTATACTTCACTTTGAGGTAAAACCAGTCCAGATTGTAAAGCTTTCCACAGCGCATCGGCTGCATCTACAGATGATTGTTCGGAGATAATTGCTAAGGTGTCTAAATCAAATTGATTACCAATACAGGCAGCTAATTTAAGTACCTGTTGTGTTGCTAATGGTAATTTTTGTAGTTGAGTCGCCATAAACTCAACCACATCGGAAGTTAAAGATAAAGCATTAATTTGAGCAATATCACATTCCCAACCACCCTGAACAGTAGAATTAAACCGAATCAGTTTATCTTCGTGTAAAGCTTTGAGAAACTGGGTAGTAAAAAAGGGATTTCCTTGGGTTTTGCGAATAACTAACTCTGTCAAAGGATGTGCAAGCTCAAATGAACAACACAAGCTATCAGCTACCAAGCAATTTGTATTCTCAAAGGAAAGCGGTTTAAGAGTGATTGTATTAATTGTTGCTTTTAACTGCTTCAATTCTTCAACCATGAGTATAAAAGGGTGCATGGGAGAAACTTCATTATCACGATAAGCCCCCAGCATTAATAAATAACTTTTATCCCCCATTAATAATTTAATCAAGTTTAAGGAAGTAGAATCAGCCCACTGTAAGTCATCCAAAAATATGACTAATGGATGTTGTTTATTAGTGAATATTTGAATAAATTTTTGCAATAATAAATTAAACCGATTTTGAGCAGCAGTTCCGGAGAGTTGAGTTACTCTGGGTTGTTCCCCGATAATATATTCTAACTCTGGTATAACTTCAATTAAAACCTGTCCATTCTCTCCTAGAGCGTGTAAAATTTTATTTTTCCAATTCAACAATTGAGTATCACTTTCACTCAATAATTGTCCGATTAAATCTCGTAAAGCTTGCACAAAAGCTGATAGGGGAATATTTCGATTAAATTGGTCAAATTTACCTTTGATAAAATAACCCCGTTGTTTAACTATAGGCTTTTGAACTTCGTTAACTACGGCAGTTTTACCAATACCAGAAAAACCGGCAACAAGCATTAATTCGCTATTTCCTTGGGATACTCTCTCAAATGCTGCTAGTAAAGCTTCTACTTCCTGTTCTCTACCGTATAATTTTTCGGGAATAATAAATCTATCACAAATATCTCGTTTACCTATTTGAAAATCTTCAATTTTACCTGTCTCTTGCAGTTGCTTTAAACAATTTTCTAAATCATGCTTTAATCCCAATGCACTTTGATATCTATCTTCGGCATTCTTTGCCATTAATTTGTGGATAATATCATCCAACACTTGAGGAATTTTCCTACCGTTTACTGCTAACTGTTGACTGTTAATTGAAAGAGGTATTTTGGCAATATGAGAATGCACCAATTCCATAACATCATCAGATTGAAATGGTAATTGTCCCGTCAATATTTCGTAAAACGTTACTCCTAAAGAATAGAAATCACTACGATAATCTATACCCCGATTCATTCTCCCTGTTTGTTCTGGAGAAATATAAGCAAGGGTTCCTTCTAAAATATTAGGACTTTTAATTTCTTGAGTTTCTCTTGGTAGTAATGATGCAATACTAAAATCGATTAATTTAATTTGTTTGGTTTGGGGATTAATTAATATATTGGCTGGTTTAATATCTTTGTGAATGATTCTTTGTTGATAAAGTATCTGTAAAATATCACATAGGGATATGGCAATTGATAGAAATTCTTGTAGAGACGTTATATCATGAGACGTTATATATAACGTCTCTACATTTGTAAAATAATCTTTGAGAGATATTCCCCCCATATCTTCCATTATCAATGCATAACTGTTTTGATAAGTTTCGAGATTATAGGTTTGGATGATTCCGGGAAAGTTGAGGTTTTTGGTGATTGTGTACTGGTTACGGAATTGCACGAGTTCGTTGAAACTGGGATAGGGATTTTTTAGCAGTTTAATGACTACGGGTAATGAATCAACTTCTCGAATTGCACGATAAACTAGGGTTCTAGAACCGTCGTAAAGTTGTTCGCTAATTTGATATCCGTGAATATTAATGCTGGTAGCCATCATATTGCTTTTTCCTTACTGCCTTTATATGAATGCACTTATTGTTCCCAGATAAGCAAATCAAGTTACTAATTTAGTCAAAAGTTTACAGAGGAATTTCAATTATAAATTCAGTCCCTTTCCCTGGAGCCGAAATACAGTTTAAGTTACCTCCATGTTGTTCTACCACAATGGAATAGCTAATTGATAATCCTAAACCTGTGCCACTACCTACAGGTTTTGTAGTAAAAAATGGCTCAAACATTTTATTTTGTACTGTTTCATTCATCCCCATACCGTTGTCGATGATGTGGATAGAAACATATTTTTTTTGTTGAATTTGAGTACGTATTGTAATAGTTGGTTGGTGATTTAAATTTAATTCTTTTAAAGCATCAATGGCATTAGTGAGAATATTCATAAATACCTGATTTAAAGCTGATGGATAACAAGTAACCAAAGGTAGTTCGCTGTATTCTTTAACGATGGAAATTTCTGTATTGTTACGAGTATTTTGCAAGCAATGCTGTAAAATTAACAGGGTACTATCAATTCCTTCGTGAATATCTACTGATTTAACTTCAGCCTCATCTAAACGGGAAAAATTACGCAGTGAAAGAACTATTTGGCGGATACGCTCTGCTCCTATTTCTATAGATTTCAAAAGTTTTTGTAAATCATTCACCATAAAATCTAGTTCCACATCAGCAATTTTTTTTTCAATTTCTGGTATTGGTTGTGGGTAGTTTTTCTGATATAAATTATTTAATTCAATTAAAGATGTCACATATTCACTCGCTGGTGTCAGGTTGCCATAAATAAAATTAATCGGATTATTAATTTCGTGGGCAATTCCAGCAACTAATTGTCCCAAACTGGACATTTTTTCCGCTTGAATTAATTGGGCTTGAGTCGCGTAAAGTTTTTCTAAAGTTGATTCTAATTGAGTTGCTTTTTGTGTTACTTCTTGGGTGCGTTCCAACACTTTTTGCTCTAAACTATGAGAATACTCTGCTAATTGGTGGTACAACTGGGAATTTTGTAGGGAAATGGCAGCTTGAGCGGTGAGCAGTTGAATCACTTGCAGACGATCGCTTGTAAATGCTTCTGTGGTGAGATTATTTTCTAAGTACAGAATGCCAATGAGTTTTCCTTGTTGGTTGATGGGAGTACACAATACGGATTTGGGCTGGTGATTAATAATATAACTATCCCCTGCAAATTTTACTGAATTACTTAAATGATCAAAAACAGCTACCTCTTGCGATCGCATCACCGCGTAAATCACACTTTGGGGAATTTCCTGATATTGTTCGAGGGGAATATCTAATCTTTGAGTCTTTTGAGAATCAGCTTTGGTCACTACCAACCATTGTTTATTTTGCTGTAAAATTAAATATCCCTTTTGAGCCCCAGCATTGGCGATCGCAATCTGCATTAAAGTGCCTAAGAGTTTGTCTAATTCGATTTCTCCTGATATTGCTTGTGCGGCTTTCATCAATGTTGGCATATCTAACCAAAAATTTTGGCTGCTATTACTGGCACTTAAAGTTCTCATCAGAGTTGAAGTGATGGTTTCGCCATCGGTAATCTCAACATTAGGGGCTTGAAGAATTGCTGCTAATAGTTGGGGATAATTCTGTTCAAGGTGGGCTATTTTAGCTTTTGCTCCCCATTTGGCATAACAGTAGTAAGCTTCCTGTATATAGCTTGTGGCGATTTTTTCTTTACCCCAATTGAGGTAAAATTTTGCAGCAAGTTCGTTTGCTAAGGCTTGTTCTTGCAGATAATTGTTTTCTTTAGCACCAGTAATAGCGCGTTCATATAGTTCTATTGCTTGAGAATATTTACCCAATACCCGAAAATATTCCGCTTCGACTAAGTAAAATTTGTGTAAATGGTTACTTGGAGCCAAGGTAGCAAATTGCTGAAGTTTTTCTTTATGTTGCAGAATTCGGCTTTCCTGAAGAAACCCAGTTTCTGTTGAGGAAATTGCTAATTGGGCTAACGAATCGTAGAAAGGTAATAAAACACTGACAAATAAACCAGGAACACCATCTAAATATTGTTCCACAACAACGGCTTGTGCAATAGCTTGCTCGTAGTTTCCAAACAAGTAGCAGAGCATCAATTTGTTAATTTTTAAATGATAAACAGCAGGGCGATCGTTCACTTGCTGGTGTTGAGGTAACATTAAATCCTCATTGTAAGCATCACCGACTAAAATTTCTGGATTCTGATTACGTCCAAGTAAGTTTAAAACTGCTTGATGATAGACTTTTTGATAATTGAGGGCTGTAGTTTGTTTGCATTGAGCGATCGCAATACTATAGGTAGCTAATTCTTGTTCTAATTCTGTTAGTTCTTTACCAGCGCAGTAAGAATGGAAACTATAGCTAAATATACACCACACTGACCATTCCAAGTCTCCCGTTTGCAATCCGATTTGATACCCTTCTAATAAAGGTTTTAGGGTTGTATGAAGCGGGTCTTGCCAATGTCTGATACAATCATTGAATATCGCTGTAATTTTGGCAGCAAGTTGTGGGGCGGAAAACTTTTCCATTAATGTTAAAGCCAGTTGTCCGAATTGATAACCCCGAATAGTAGCACCTGTAAAGGCAGAGAGAATTAAACCGTAAGTTGCATAAGCAAAAGCTGATAAGGGCGTATTACCATATTGAACAGATAAGTTGACTTGCTGACAGGTTGTTAGAGGTAGCATCGAAGGAAAACCATTGTAAACAGCCCCAAACATACTAGAAAGAATACCCATGGCAGCCTGAGCGCGTTTATCTGTCATCATAGGTAGATTAGTTAATTCTAGTGGGTTTTTTCCTGTTAAGATAGCGTCAGTTTCTCCCAGAGCTTGAGCGATATGTTCAGGATTGGGGTTAGCAGGTAAATTTATACCTAATTGATGGAGAATAGTTAAAGCTGTGTCTATTCCTAAGCGCAATTGATTCTGAGCAACACAAGCTTGGATTTTTGTTTCATAGATAGGTACAGTATCTAGTATATCTTGAGCTTGTTGTAGAGCAATTTCAGCTAGTTGTTCCATCTGCTCAAAATCAGTATTGAGATAGGCAACTTCAGTTGCTTCTGTGTAAATTGCCAGCATCAAGTTATAATCTTGTTGCCAATAATAGTTTGCCAGCAATCTTCTAGCTATTTGATAATACTGTGTAGCTGCACTATAGGCTGTGGCATTTTTAGCTTTACGTGCAGCAATTAAAGTCAATTGAGCTAATTTTTTTTGTTCTTGCGGTTGTGTAATTAAATCAATACCTAATTTGTATTGATTAACCAAATCGAAGATTTTTTCTTCCAGTTGTGCTTCAGGAGTATGCTCAAGTAATAACTGTCCTATTTTCAGATGTGTTGCTGCTTTTTCGTCTTCCGCAATTAAGGAATAAGCTGCTTGTTGAACGCGATCGTGCAAAAATTTATAATTAATAATCTGATTATTAGTTGCAATATTATGATCTATTGTTTCTCCAACATAAAACTTGTAAATTTGACTTTGTGCCAAAATCAGTCCTTCTTGTAGAGCTAACCATAATGCTGTGGTTATTTCGATTGTAGATTTTTCAGCAATAATTTCTAATGTATTTAAATCAAATTGATTGCCAATGCAAGCTGCTAATTTGAGGATATGTTGGGTAGTTTCTGACAATTTCTGCAACTGAATCGTCATAAATTCCACTACATCATCCGTGAGTGCAGCTTCTCTAACTCGCACAATATCGCATTGCCAATATCTGGCTTGATAATCAAAGTTAATTAATTTATTTTGATAGAGTGCTTTGAGAAACTGGGTAGTAAAAAAAGGATTTCCCTGAGTTTTTTCTGCAAGTATTTCTGTTAAAGGTTTTGCTAAATTAACAGCACATTTGAGTGTATCAGCAATCAAGTTGTTGAGACTAATTTTGGTTAAATGTTTGAGAAGGATGGTATTGATTGTTGTTCCCTTTTTGCTGATATCATCCAAAGTCAAAATTAACGGATGGGCTGCAAAAATTTCATTATTTCTATAAGCACCAATAATTAGTAAATATTCTGTTTCCGCTTCTGTCATTAGTAGTTGAATGAGATTTAAAGAAGCTAAATCTGCCCACTGTAAATCATCCAAAAACATCACCAAGGGATGCTTAGCTTGAGTAAAAACTTGAAGAAACTTTTTAAATAGTAAATTAAACCGATTTTGAGCAGCAGTTCCTGATAGTTTCGATGCAGGTGATTGTTTTCCAATGATGCTTTCTAATTCCGGAATTACATCAATAATAACTTGTGCATTTTCTCCTAAAGCGTGTAAAATTTTATTTTTCCAATTCAACAATTGAGTATCACTTTCGCTCAATAATTGTCCGATTAAATCTCGTAAAGCTTGCACAAAAGCTGATAGGGGAATATTTCGATTAAATTGGTCAAATTTACCTTTGATAAAATAACCCCGTTGTTTAACTATAGGCTTTTGAACTTCGTTAACTACGGCAGTTTTTCCAATACCAGAAAAACCGGCAACAAGCATTAATTCGCTATTTCCTTGGGATACTCTCTCAAATGCTGCTAGTAAAGCTTCTACTTCCTGTTCTCTACCGTATAATTTTTCGGGAATAATAAATCTATCACAAATATCTCGTTTACCTATTTGAAAATCTTCAATTTTACCTGTCTCTTGCAGTTGCTTTAAACAATTTTCTAAATCATGCTTTAATCCCAATGCACTTTGATATCTATCTTCGGCATTCTTTGCCATTAATTTGTGGATAATATCATCCAACACTTGAGGAATTTCCCTACCGTTTACTGCTAACTGTTGACTGTTAATTGAAACAGGTGTTTTAGCAATATGAGAATGCAGCAATTCCATAACATCATCAGATTGAAATGGTAATTGTCCTGTCAATATTTCGTAAAATGTTACTCCTAAAGAATAGAAATCACTACGATAATCTATACCCCGATTCATTCTCCCTGTTTGTTCTGGAGAAATATAAGCAAGGGTTCCTTCTAAAATATTAGGACTTTTAATTTCTTGAGTTTCTCTTGGTAATAATGACGCAATACTAAAATCGATTAATTTAATTTGTTTGGTTTGGGGATTAATTAATATATTGGCTGGTTTAATATCTTTGTGAATGATTCTTTGTTGGTAGAGTATCTGTAAAATATCACATAGGGATATGGCAATTGATAGAAATTCTTGTAGAGACGTTATATCATGAGACGTTATATATAACGTCTCTACATTTGTAAAATAATCTTTGAGAGATATTCCCCCCATATCTTCCATTATCAATGCATAACTGTTTTGATAAGTTTCGAGATTATAGGTTTGGATGATTCCGGGAAAGTCGAGGTTTTTGGTGATTGTGTACTGGTTACGGAATTGCACTAGTTCGTTGAAACTGGGATAGGGATTTTTTAGCAGTTTAATGACTACGGGTTGTTGATCAATTTGTCTATACCCTCGATAAACCAATGTTTTGTAACCATTGTAAAGTTGTTCGCTAATTTGATATCCAGGAATATTAATGTTGGTAGCCATCATACTGCTTTTTTTCTTACTGCCTTTACATGAATGCACTTAGTATTCCCGTCGGAGGCTAATAAATTTAATTACACAATAAAAATTTTGATAGTAGAATAGTTTTCTTATTAAGCCGAAACATATAGGGGACAATAACTTGAACAGTTGACAGTTATCAGTGGACACTTGACAGTCCCGGAGCAGTGTATGGTGGGAGATCAGATAGGGAGTATATCAATAGATAACTGTTTACCGTTTACTGTTTACAAGCTAAGCTAAATTAAGTAAGCGTTTTTGGTGGAGAAAATATAGTGGACGGCAGAAAATACGCTCCAGCAACCCAGCGCAACCGCGAACCGATTCTGCAAGTACTTTTAGAAGTTTTACCACCCACTGGTACGATTTTAGAAATTGCTAGCGGTACAGGAGAACACGCTGTATATTTCGCTCCTAAATTAAAACCTCGAAAGTGGATTCCTTCCGATGCAGATGCTTCTGCTCGTGAAAGTATATCAGCATGGATCGAAGATTCCGAGAGCGACAATCTCTATCAACCCCTCGATATTGATGCAAGTCAGCCGATTTGGAAAGTAGAAAAGGATCTATTCTCGGAAATATCAGATATGATTGCGATCGCGAATATCAATATGATTCACATTTCACCATGGTCTGCGACTCTTGGATTAATGGCTGCTGCTGGTCGTATTCTTCCACCCGGAGGTATACTCTATTTATACGGACCCTACAAACAAGCTGGAAAACACACCGCACTTTCCAATGCTGATTTTGATGAGTATTTACAAGAACAAAACCCGGAATGGGGAGTACGTAATTTAGAAGATGTTGTAGAAGCAGCCAGCAATCATCATCTCACTTTACAAAAAACTTATCAAATGCCAGCGAACAATCTTTCGGTAGTATTTCAAAAGGATAAATAAAGGTCAAAGCTCAAAGGTTAAAGGTTAAGATTTCTCTAGTGAGGTTAATGCACTAACTCCCAACTCCCAACTCCCAACTCCCAACTCCTAACTCCTAACTCCTAACTCCTAACTCCCAACTCCCAACTCCCAACTCCTAACTCCTAACTTTTTATGGCTGATGTAAACGGTACTTGGCTGGGAACTTATTGGCAACAAGGAAATCCGACTCGCTTTGAAGTTGTACTCATGCAAAGCGGTAATAGTTTGACTGGAAATATTTTAGATGATGGCTATTTGGGAGAAGCTAAGTTAAGCGGTGAAGTGATAGGTCGTCGTATTAGCTTTACAAAACGTTATTTTACAAGTTCGCCTGATGCGGTGGAATATATTGGTACAATTTCGGAGGATGAAGATTATATCCAAGGACAATGGAAAATCAATAGGTGGGATTCTGGTTCTTGGGAAGCTAGACGTAGTGGTGAGTTCTTAAGCTTAGAAATTGCCAATAAAGCAGAAAAAAAAGTACCTCTAACTACTCGTAAGTAGTCCAAGTCGGTGGACTATGTTTGTCTAGCCCCAGACTTCCATTTTGAGAGATTCAGCAAAAATGGAGATAAGGAGACTCGAACTCCTGACGTCCTGCTTGCAAAGCAGGCGCTCTACCAACTGAGCTATATCCCCATTTACAGTTATCTTATAATTTAATAATTACGAAAATTATTATAACTGATAGTACCGATTTGCGAAAGCTATTTTAACAAAAAATTATTTAAAGCTGTTTTATTTAAGATATACGGATAATTAAATCTAAAATCTAAAATCTAAAATCTAAAATCTAAAATTATTATGTCTGTCATAATTGCCACATTATATAAGTTTGTCAAATTGCCAGATTATGCTGAAAAACAACAACCTTTATTATCCGTTTGCGAAGCACAAGGGATAAAGGGAACTATTTTATTAGCTCAAGAAGGTATTAACGGGACGATTGCAGGTTCTCGTCAAGGGATTGATGGGGTTATGGATTTTTTGCATTCCGATTACCGTTTTAGCGATTTAGAATATAAACAATCTACCGCTGAATCTCCACCATTTCAAAGGATGAAGGTACGGCTAAAAAATGAAATCGTGACTTTGGGTGTACCGGAAGTTAACCCCAGCGAACAAGTGGGAACTTATGTTAATCCCCAAGATTGGAATCAAATTATTTCCGATCCGGAAGTAACGGTAATTGATGCCCGCAACAATTATGAAGTAAGTATCGGTACGTTTAAACGGGCGGAAAACCCGCAGACTGAATCATTTCGTGAGTTTCCTGAATATATTCATAATAATTTAAATCCTGATAAAAATAAGAAGATTGCGATGTTTTGTACTGGAGGTATTCGCTGCGAAAAAGCAACTTCTTATTTGATTTCTCAAGGATTTGCACAAGTTTATCATCTCAAAGGTGGGATTCTTAAATATTTGGAAGAAGTACCAAAAGAACAAAGTTTGTGGCAAGGTGAATGTTTCGTTTTTGACGAACGTATTGCCGTGCGCCATGGATTAGAACCCGGTTCCTACGATATGTGTATGAGTTGCGGACATCCAATTTCTGAGGATGATAAAGCTTCACCAAAGTACGAAGAAGGAATTTCCTGTCCCCACTGTTTTGATCATCTCACCGAAGAGAAAAAAGCC
>NZ_JADEWL010000155.1 GCF_015207665.1 Plectonema cf. radiosum LEGE 06105 | reverse complement strand
GGGGATGGGGAGATCGAATTTTCTTCCCATCCTTTCATTTTGCTGACCTTTGCGGTAATTATAAACTTCGCGGGGTTAATTTTAACTAACTCTCGTAATGCATGGGTAATTGCTTTAGTGGCTTGTCTGGCTTATGCTATTTACCAAAAATGGCGATCGCTTGTAGCTATCTTTGTGACAATTGCGACTAGCATAACTTTGGCTGCTTTTGCTCCTCCAACTATTGCACAGTTATTTCGTAAAATCGTTCCGGCTTTTTTTTGGGCGCGTTTCAACGACCAATTACACGCGGATAGACCAGTTGCTTTAATGCGTACAACTCAATGGAATTTTGCCTGGTCTTTAACTATGCAGCGTCCTTGGACTGGTTGGGGTTTACGTAATTTCTCTGATATTTATCAAGCAAAAATGAACTTGTGGTTGGGTCATCCTCATAATTTATTTTTAATGCTATCTGCTGAAACTGGACTGCCCGCAACACTGTTTTTTTACGGTTTGTTGGGTTGGGTATTTATCAAAGGAGTGCGATCGCTGCAAATTATCTTTTTTGAAGATAAGTTAATATTTTTCAGCTATTTGTTAGTGTTTGCAGCCTGGATACTTTTCAACACGGTGGATGTGACGCTGTTTGATTTTCGCTTAAATACGTTTTCTTGGTTAATGTTGAGTGCTGTAGCCCGAATTAAGCATGAGAAATCTTTCTAGGGAAATTTTGCTGATTATTTATATTTTTATTAACTCAATCCGATTAAGTTGTAAATAATCAGAAGGCATTTTATCTGTAAGATAACTTAGTTAATTCAAATTTTGTTATTCGATATTTTTGATTAAATTGTTTAATGTGTGACAGATTCTAAAGAGTCCACTAAAATATTTTTATTTCTTTTTTATTTAATTTAGGAAACATTTTTTTTGATTTATAAGTCATCCTACAACTATTATTTTAAATTGAATAAAACGATAAAGATATAGTTATCAGTATTTCCAAGGTTTGAGGTAAAAAATAAACAAATTATCAAAAAGATTTGGAACCTTTTAAGTTGTTTTTCGACAATGAATGTAAAAGCAACTTCTACAATATTTGGTGAAAATTATGAAACGCTTTATTAAGTCTTGCGTCACAATTTCAGCATTATCTTCTTTATTAATTGCCCCTGTTGTTTTGTCTGCTGGTGAGGCTTCTGCACAGCCTAAAGGCTTTAACGGAAACTACGTTGGTGGTGGTCTTAGCGGTCAGGTAACTAACGGTGGTCAGCAAAACGATGCTGCTAATCTCGGTGGTAATATCCAAGGTCGTGTGAAAATTAAAAATACCCCAATTTCCGCACGTACTAAGGTTTTGTGGAACAATGATGCAACTGCTATCAACCCGGAAATTTCCGCCGATTTAGGTATTAATAAGAGTACTAATCTATATGGTGCTGTCGGTTATTCTTTTATCGAACAAGATGCTAAATCATCTCCTTTAGGTAACAAAGATTCTGTTACCGCAAGTATTGGTGTAGAATCTCAAGTTAAGAAAGGGATTGTTGTTTACAGTAATGCTACTGTATCCCTTGATGGCTTTGATAATAGCAAAGCTCTACCTGTTAACGTCGGTGGTGGTGTTGGTTTTAATTTCTAATAGTAATTACTACCTGATTACCATTAATTTAACGTGAATTTGCTCCGGACTCCTCGAACACCGTTTAGTGGGAATATGCTTTAAAACTTCTATTTTTAAGGTGATTCGTCGGGTTTGGTTCATGGCTATCTCGTTTTACTAATAGTTAAGCCAAAAACCCGACTTCTTCAAAGTTTGAGAAGTCGGGTTTTGATCATGGTGATCTCGTTTTACAAATAGTTAAGTCAAAAACCCGACGAATTAAACAGGACTAATACTACTAACGATATATTCCCTATTCCCTATTCCCTATTCCCTATTCCCTATTCTTTTGTTAAGTGTTGCTTCAATGGTAAATCAGGCTTTTTGCCGTGATAAAATTAAATAGTTCCCCTTAATTCCGACCGGAATACCAGGAATGTACTTAGCCGAAGGGATGCATCTTGATCAGTGACCACCGATCAGTGATATGAATAATCGACGTAAAATACCCCCGGACGCTTGTTAGATCGACTTGATAGTAGAGGTAAAGGTGGTATTTTCGTCAGTGTCATTGAAACAGCAATTGGTAATTAAAACACTGTAAAAATTGTACCTCGGCAATACAAAATGCCCTATTGAGAACACAATACCACTGTAATGGTTAAGTCTGCTCCTCCCGAAACCACAATCCGTAAGCTATCCAAACTTGAAGGAATCAAAGAACGCAGCAATTTTTTACGCGAACCTGTAGCAACTGAGATTCTCGAAGATACTACTCACTTTAGCGAAGAAGCCATACAAATTCTCAAGTTTCACGGTTCTTATCAACAAGATAACCGTGATAATCGCGTTAGAGGACAAGAAAAAGATTATCAAATGATGCTGCGAACTAGGAATCCTGGAGGTTTTATTCCACCGCAGCTGTATTTAACTTTAGATAAACTTTCCGATGATTATGGAAACCACACGATGCGGATAACTACTCGTCAAGGTTTTCAACTTCATGGAATTTTAAAGAAAAATCTCAAATCGACAATTGCCGCTATTGTTAAAAACATGGGTTCCACTTTGGGTGCTTGTGGAGATTTGAACCGCAATGTCATGGCACCTGCTGCTCCTTTTAAAAATAAACCAGAATATCAATACGCTGTCGAATACGCCGATAAAATTGCTGATTTACTTACACCACAAACTGGTGCTTATTATGAAATTTGGCTTGATGGTGAAAAAGCCATAACCGCCCAAGAAAGTCCGGAAATAAAAGCTGCTCGTCAACGTAATGGTACGGGAACTGTTTTTCATGATAACCCCGAACCGATTTACGGTAGCCACTATATGCCGCGCAAGTTTAAAATTAGCGTCACGGTACCTGGGGATAATAGTATTGACCTTTATACTCAGGATTTATCGTTGGTAGTAATTACCGACGAAAATTCCCAATTAAAAGGATTCAACGTTTTTGCTGGTGGTGGTTTGGGAAGAACTCACAACAAAGAAGAAACCTTTGCTAGGAAAGCTGATGAGATTTGTTATGTCTCAAAATCAGACGTTTATGATTTAGTTAAAGCGATTGTCGCTACTCAGAGAGATTATGGCGATCGCGCTCAAAGACGACACGCTCGTTTAAAATATTTAATCAACGATTGGGGTGTGGAAAAATTCCGTTCCCAGGTTGAGGAATATTTTGGTAAGGCTGTAGAACCTTTCAAGCCTTTACCGGAATTTAAATATTACGATTATCTCGGTTGGAACGAACAAGGTGATGGCAAACTATTTTTAGGTATTTCTATCGAAAATGGTAGAGTCAAAGACGAAGGTTCTTTTCAACTCAAAACCGCACTCCGCAAAATTGTCAAGCAATTCAATTTAGATATTCGTCTTACCGCTAACCATAATTTAATATTCCTCGACATCGCACCCGAAAATAAACCAGCTATTGAAGAAATTCTCCAAAACCACGGTATCAATAGCGACCCAGAGAAAATTGAACCATTGGTACGCTATGCAATGGCTTGTCCCGCACTTCCTACCTGCGGATTGGCGATCGCCGAATCGGAACGAGTAATTCCCGGCATTTTAGACCGGATTCGCACGCTTTTGGATCAAGTAGGTTTACAAAATGAGCATTTTGTGGTAAGGATGACTGGTTGTCCTAACGGCTGCGCTCGTCCCTATATGGCAGAATTAGGTTTTGTTGGTAGCGCTCCCGATGCATATCAACTGTGGTTGGGAGGTTCACCAAATCAAACTCGTTTAGCGTTACCCTACATGGAAAGGCTGCACGTTGATGAATTGGAAACGCAGTTAGAACCAATGTTCGTTTACTTTAAAGAGTATCGCGAAGATCAAGAAAGTTTTGGTGACTTTTGTCATAGAGTTGGCTTTGACGCAATTCGCAAATATGCTGCCAAGTACGAAGTAAAAACAATTGCTACTGGAATATCAGACGATCGCGATGGTTTGGTTGAAGCAATGGCAGATTCGACTACGGCACCGATTACAGAAGAAAGCAATGGTCAGGTAGTTGCGATTAATAATACTACGATTGCGAAGAAATTAAGGCATCGAGTTAGTGTTAGAGATGATGTTTACGATAAGCTCAAGCAAGCCTCTGAAAGTCAAGGTAAAACGATGACGGATTTGGTAAATGAAGCTTTGAAGGCTTATTTAGAAATCGAGTAAAGGTTTGTAGTAGTTATTGGAAATATGATAATTAGGAGACGTTGCAATACGCTGCGTCTCTATATTTTTTGTTTAACGTGAACTCAACATAATCACAGAAATCGAGTTTTTACAAACAATATCGCTAACATCAGAAAATAGTAATAAAAACCCGACTTCTTACCCCACGAAAAATTGAGGTTTTACAGTTTCTTTCATCGAATTGAGGCTCCTTTATTACCACTGCTGGCGAAGAGTGTCTTTAACAAAGGTGGGCTAGATTTGTCGCGTCTTGATTCCGTTACTGGGTACGTGAGGTGATTCGTCGGGTTTTGATGGGAATTTTTCGGTGTTACAGATAGTTATTCTAAAAACCCGACTTCTACTTTTATACTTAATAAAACTAGTAATTATAAATACATTGTATTTTTAAGCCCTAATCGAGAGTTTGGGCTACGGAAGTTTAGTTAAAATTTGATTTATGTAGAACATAAGTAATCATGACAGTATTCTTGAATAAGTTATTATTACTAGGTATTTTGACAATTTTAGGTTTGAGAAAGTGACGCAGATAACTGTTGAAAAAAAGTTGTCAAGGTAATTTACTACTAAGCGCAAAAATGTAGCATCTTTACTAGAAATTACTAGATAAAGCGGAATAAAATAATACATCTACGCAAGAGGTAGGTTAGCGCTAATGTACCCAACCCCAGAACAACTGGCCGCTGACGAAGCTACTCCACCCGATAAACTCAGGGTTCTTGCTTATGAAAGTATAGAACTAGGAAGAGTGGTGGCAGCAAATCCCAGTGCTGAACCGGATTTATTGCGGGAGTTAGCATCGAGCGAAGATAAGGCTACCCGCGAAAATGTCACAAAAAATCCCAATTCACCGACTGATGTACTGCTGAAATTGGCGGGAGATTTTCCGTCTTCATTTTTCTCTAATCCGGTGTTATCCCTGTTGATGCTGGAAAATCCCAATTTAGCAACAGATATATCATATTGGTCTTTATTAAAGCTTTTAAAAGAGGAGCAAGCCCCAGAATGGTTTTTAGCTTGTGCTGCAATGCATTCCAATTCTTTGGTATTGGAAGCTGTAGCAAAACATAAACAAGCTTCAGAACACATTTTAGAACAGTTAGCGATTAAAAGTAGGTATGACCCGGAATTGGGTTTATGTATTGCACAACGCAAAGATATAACTCAAGGGGTTTTGGAAAAGTTAGCAGAATATGGTGCAAGTTCCGTTCGTTTGTATCTTGCTACTTATCCGAAAATTCCTGTGAGAGTTTTGCAAATTTTAGTCGATAATCCAGAACCAAATTGGAATTTAAGAGTAGCTATTGAAACAAGTATTGCCAAAAATCCCAATACACCCCTAAGTGTTCTAGAAAAATTGATTAAGGTACCATTAACCAAAGTCAAAAGTGCGATCGCCAAACGTTCAGATTTAACCAAGCATTTGATAATCGAATTGGCAATGGATTATCGGGTGCATACGATGAATTTTCTGCCCCAGAATCCTCACATCCCTAGTAGTTGGTTAGAGGAAATGGCAGAACATCCCAATGAAAGGGTGCGGCAGATGGTAGCAAGGCATCCCAAGACACCAGCATATTTGCTAGTACAGGCAGCAAAGGATTTGCAACTGCGCCAGTTTGTTGCAGAAAACCCCAGTACTCCTCCAGAAATTCTTGAAGAATTAGCAATGGATAGTCGGGGAGATATCCAGGCAGCTGTTGCCAGGAATGGCAGTACTCCAGGTTATGTATTAGAAATATTGGGTGGTACACCATTTCACGACTTGTTATTAGCACGTCATCCCAATACACCAGAATCAACCTTACAAAAAGTGCTTTGGCGTTTGGCATTAGACGAACGTTTATCAGTTCGCAAATATGTAGCACAGCACGACCATGCACCAATGTCAATCTTGGTTCAATGGGCCAAACATTCACCAGAACTTCGTCCGTGGATAGCCTTAAACGTTCGCACACCATCCCAGGTTTTAGAGGAACTTGCCAAAGATACATCTAAAGATGTGCGTTATGGTGTGGCAAAAAATATGAATACTCCTCCCCAGGTTTTAGAAAAACTGGCTGAAGATTGGCGATTAGAAGTTCGTCAAGCTGTAGCTAGTAATCCTAAAACACCCGGAAATGTTTTGGAGATATTAATTAAGGATTGGCATTTGCGTTCATTTATTGCTCAAAACCCTAGTACTCCCGCTACAGCATTAGAACAACTGACACAATTTTTTAGATACGACTGGCATATAGTACAGCATCCCAACACCCCACCCAAACTGCGCCAGAAATTACTAGAAGAATTTTCTACCAGCGTTGTGGAAACCGAAAGGTTATTTGTCGCAAGACATTCAGAAACGCCCATAGAAATTTTAGAACATCTAGCCCAAGACGAAGACCCCGTTGTTGCCAAATCCGCAAAGCGTTCTTTAAGAAAACGTCAGGGACAAGGTTAAAGGTTAGAGGTCAAAGGTTAGAGGTCAAAGGTTAAAGGTTAGAGGTCAAAGGTCATAACTCCTAACTCCTAACTCCTAACTTCTAACTTCTAAATATTCCCAATCCAAAATCTAAAATCCAAAATTCTATGACTCCCAACGAACTCAAATTATTTTTAGACCAGCTTATTCGTAATAATATTCAAATCAGCACAATGATTTGGGGGCCTCCCGGTATTGGTAAATCTAGTATTGTTAGTCAGCTAACACGAGAAAGCGGGATTGAATTTGTAGATGTTCGTTTGTCTCAGTTAGCACCTACTGATTTACGGGGTTTGCCGGTTGCTGAAGATGGTATTTCTAAGTGGTTTCCCCCGGAATTTCTACCTCGTCAGGGTAAAGGTGTATTGTTTCTCGATGAGTTAAATATGGCTCCTCCGGCAATGCAGGGAGTCGCACAACAGTTGATTTTAGACCGCTGTGTAGGCTCCTACGTAGTGCCAGATGGTTGGTTTGTATGGGCAGCAGGGAACCGTAAAGAAGACCGCGCCGCTGTATTCGATATGCCTTCACCTTTAGCAAATAGATTTTTACACGTAGAAGTACAACCGGATTTTGAAAGTTTCAAAGCCTATGCTTTAGAAAAAGGTGTACACGAGCAAATAATTGCTTTTCTTTCCTTCCGCACTACTTTATTACACAAAATTGACCCCCAACAACCAGCTTGGGCTTCTCCTCGCTCTTGGGTAATGGCAAGTGCGTTACATTGTGCCGGATTAAATATTAATCCAGCTGTAGGAACCGCTGCCGCTACTGAGTTTGCTTCATACATTTCCATGTACGACAATCTACCGAACCTAATCGCAATTTTGGAAGGAAAAGGCGAAACCATTCAATTTCCTAAAGAACCCAGCATCAGATATGCAACGGTAGTTGGATTGACAGTACGTGCTGAAAATGCTGTTCAAGCACTTAATGCTTTCAACTGGTTAAACCAAGTTGCAGCAAATGAATGGGTAAGACTTTTCGCCGTAGACTTATCACGAGTCATGGAAAGTAAAGGTAAGCGGGGAGTTTTAGCTAATTTACTCAGCAAAAATCCCGAATTTAAGAAATTATTGCAAGATTATCTAGATTCGCAGAAACCGTAGAAAGGTTAGAGGTTAGAGGTTAAAGGTTAGAGGTTAAAGGTTAGAGGTTAAAGGTTAGAGGTTAAAGGTTAAAGGTTAAAATTCCTAACTCTTAACTCCTAACTCCTAGCTCTTAGAGGATGTTTTGAAAGTCTAATTTAATACTTTACCTGGCGACTAGAAGTCGCGGCTACAAAAACAAAACCCGCCGTGGCAGCGGGTTCTAAATTAACTAGTCCACGCAGGTGGACTTTGTTTCTGTAGTAGCGGTTTAAACCGCCGGATACTTTTAAGACATCCTCCCAATTCCTAACTCCTAACTCCTAACTCCTAACTTGTTACTTCTTGCTTCTTGCTTCTTACTTCTTGCTTCTTACTTCTTACTCCCAACTCCTAACTCCCAACTGTCAACTGTCAACTGTCAACTGTCAACTGTAAACTGTAAAATGACTGAAGATATTCAAAAAAGTATTAGCGCGTCTTTATTGCGTTTGCAAACAAAATCGCCGTTTTTTGCAACATTAGCAATGTTTGCTCGTTTTATTCCTACGGAAAAATTACCGACAGCGGCTACTGATGGTAAAGATATTTTCTATAATGTGGAATTTTTATTGTCTTTACCTACTAAACAACTTGATGGGGTGTTGCTACACGAAGTTTTACACGCAGCGTTGCTTCATGTACCACGTCGGGGTGTTCGGGATGCTCAATTATGGAATATTGCGGCTGATATCGTTATTAACGGTATGATTGCTACTCATGGGTTTGAATTACCTAAAGGAACTTTAAGAGATGTTAAATTAGAACATTTAAGCGTTGAGGAAGTTTATGAAATTTTGCTTCAAGATGCTGATAATGCACCACAATTAACTAATCCCGATTTACTCGATAGTCCACCGGAAGATGCTGGTGGTTCTCAACAACAAGGTAATAATCAAGAAAGTCAAGAAGCCCCAGAGCAGGAAGGTAAAGGAGAAAGTTCCTCAACTTCTCAAGCTGGTGATAGTATGTCCCAAGCAAAAAAAGCGGCAATGGAAGCCCATTGGCAAAATGCGATGCAGCAAGCTGCAACTGTCGCTCGTACTGCAAATCAAGGTAATCTTGGGGGAGGAATTGAACGAGAATTAGAAACTTTAAATTCCGCTCAAATTGATTGGCGTTCTTACCTTTGGCGATATTTAGTACAAACCCCTACTGACTTTTCTGGATTTGACCGCCGTTTTATCGGACGTAGGTTGTATCTGGAAAGCTTGCAAGGTGAATCGATTCGCGTTTATTTAGCTTTGGATACTAGCGGCTCGATTGATACAAAATTATTGGGATTATTTTTCTCCGAAGTGCAGGGTATTTTGAGTTCTTACCCCCATATAAAATGCGAGTTTTACTATGTTGATGCCGAAGTTTACGGCCCTTATGAACTCAACGGTGATTCTATGCCACCAAAACCCCAAGGTGGTGGTGGTACATCTTTTGTTCCTTTCTTCGATCAAGTTGCTCGAACATGGGATGGACAACAACAAGCTGTATGTGTTTATTTAACTGATGGTTACGGTACTTTCCCTGATATCATGCCGGAATTACCCGTGTTATGGGTAGTTACTCCCGGTGGTTTAGCCTTGGATGAATTTCCTTTTGGGGAAGCGGTACGATTACTATCAGTTTAGATAATTGATTGCGATCGCAACGAGCTTGCACTACGTGATCGCGAATCTAAAAACAGGGTGTATTGCTACGTTTTTCAGAATTTTGGCTGGATAAGGATTGCACAATTTTTTGCCACGGGTGTGTAGTTTAGAATAAATTTGAACGTAGCAATCAGACTTGTAGCGTCACGCACCAACCAGTGACTGTGACATTCACCCCTGAAGGGGGTGCGGTTGATCACGGACATTCCTGTATTTGAGAAAATAATAATCATAGAACAAGGCTTTAATTAACTTTAACCTCTAACCTCTAACCTTTAACCTGTTACAAATTCTCTGTAATTAATTCTTCAAGTAAACCACTAAGAACCATCTTTAAATTCAAAGTACAATCAATATGTCTAAAAGTCTCTTCTAAAGGGCGTAAGGTACTTTTCCAGCCTAAGCCATCTGTTACCCAAATAAATTTATGTCCTTGTGGGGATATAAAATCAAATAAACTTTTATATTCTCCTGCGGTTGCTTTTAATTTGGAACCACTTACACCATAAAAATTTGTTTCTATTAAGTAGAGATGATAATGATTTTTAACCGCAAAATCAAAACGACGACTCGATTTATCTACTTGAATATCAATATTCCATTGTTTTTTAATCTTGTCAGATGTCGCTTGGGGAATAAATAGAAAATTAGTTTTATCACAGATTATGGTAATTAAATTTTCAACAATAGTTTCCATTGTTGTTCCACCACGATTTTTTCTACCGTTTGTGTCTAAACCAACTTCAATACCCAAAACGTAATCGGGAATACTTTTAAGAGTTCTATTTTGAAATAATTCTAATAACCCCATATTTTTGGCAAATTCAACAATATCATCTATATCCCCTGGAAATAAAATACTTTGATTTTTAAAATTAAAAGATTTATAAGTAAAATTATTATTTGTGTAATCCGTTAGTATCTGAAAATTAAAAGTACGACAAGCAATTAAAATCGGTATAGTGTTGACAATTTGCGGCATTTGTTGTAAAAGATAACGAAATTCATTTTCTATATCTTCCTTACCAATTAAATAATTTAATGCGTTCAAATAAATTTCTACTTGTTTAAATTTATTCAGCACTTTTGTCCAATCAACAAAATAATCCCATCCAGTGATGGAATTTGTTAATGTATCTTGAAAATATTGAAAAACTTCTGATTCATCAGCACAGTTGAAATATTTTGGAAATAAATAATTAAATTTCATGATAGATGTGTTTCCATCTAAGAGGATGTTTTGCAAGTCTAATTTAATACTTTACCTGGCGACTATAAGTCGCACGGCAGTCGGCGTTGCCTTGGCTACACGAACAAAACCCGCCTTACTGCGGGTTCTAAATTACTAGCCCACCTTACGGTGGACTTTGTTTATGTAGTAGAGCCAGTGCGTTGCGGAGGCTCCCTCCGTTGTAGCAACTGGCGTGCGGTTTAAACCGCCGGATACTTTTAAAACATCCATCTAATTAATAATTCATAATCAACAGTTCATTGATAGGATTGCGTTTTGCTGAATTACTATTTATGGAGCGGGATGCTTTGACTCTTTCTATTCGATAACCATTATAAAGCTGTTCAAAAAAATCATCCTCTATATTATAATTTTTTGGGTCAGAGTTACTCAGTAGCAGAAATGCACCTTTTTGATCTAGTTTTTGAAAATAATTGTGTAATCTTAATTGTTCGGAATCATCAAAAATTTGATGCGAATAAGCAGTAAAATTAGATGTGTTACTAATCGGTCTATAAGGTGGATCAAAATATACTAAAGTATTTTCATCAATAAATATTTCGCATTTACTAAAGTCTCCTTGCACAATTTCTGTTCTTTGCAGAATTTTATTAACTGTTTTTAAAGTCTGTTGATTACATATCGATGGTTTTTTGTATTTTCCTACAGGAACGTTAAATTCTCCTTTGGAATTAACTCTAAATAAGCCGTTAAAACAAGTTTTATTTAAAAATATCATTTGCGCTGTTCTCTCTATCCAATCTGAATTATAATCAATTAAATTTATCTGGTTTCTTTGCTGATTAAAATTATTTCTTACTTGATAAAAATATTCAGCCCTTTGATTATTATTTAATGATATATATTTATTCTCAATATCTAATAATATTTTAATTAAATCGTTTATATCACATTGAATAGTTTTGTATGCCAAGACTAAATCAACATTGATATCGGAGATAAATAACTCTTTTACCGGATAATTATATGCTATCCAAAAAAATAACGCTCCACCTCCTATAAATGGTTCCACATATTTGTTTATTGAACCGTTATGCAATCCCAAAGGCAAAAATTTACTTATTTGTTTGATTAACTGTGTTTTTCCACCAGCCCATTTCAAGAAAGGCTTTGGCGCTACCCCATAATCAAACATATTTGAAACAGTGGAAATCATTAATTATACCTGTACAAATATGACAAATTTATTGTAGTTCATTAGTACCATATTTTTGCTTAAAGAGATACAAATTCAACTTGTTTTTTCGATAAAGCTGGTGAAAGGGTTATTCATTATACACGTCGCTGTGATTTTTGTGATTAAATTTCGGTAATATTGGTTGAATCTGTAATTACGGATGTCAAAATTTAAGTATGGATATTTAGCATTAGTTTGTAAAGCTATAGCCATTTTTACTATTAATTTAGTTGGTATCGCTACTGAAAGCAAATTGAATAAAAGAGAAGATTTAGATAACTATTAGTGATTAATGTGTTGTTTAGATTACTTTTATTAACTTTTTATTAGTAAATTATAAAAGCAAAATTTAGTATTGACTAATAACGTAAACTTAAGAAAAAATTGACTAATATCTAATTTCAATAAGTCTACATTCAACTCTGTAGAATTAACTAACTAATTAACTAATTAACTAACTAACTAACTAACTAATTAATTATTCGCTATGGCTAATCGTTCTCCAGAACCGAATTTATCTAAACTTCGGCAAGAAGCAGCGAGCGAGAAAACTTCACCACTACGATTACAAGAGCTAGCTGAAATTGATATCGAATTAGCACGAATTGTAGCGATAAATGCCAATACGGCTCCCGATTTCTTGTTTGATTTAAGTCGTAGTTCGGATGATATGATTCGAGAAAATGTAGCTAGTAATCCTAATACACCAACAGAAATTTTATTTAAATTAGCAGCGGAATTTCCCCAGCAGTTGTTAGAAAATCCGGTGTTTTCTTTATTATTATTAGAAAATCCGAATTTCATCCTGGAAATTCCCCTGATTAGTTTACAAGCTTTGTTAAAGCTCGATTGCATATCACCTCAGTTTTTGGAATTAGCAACCAGTCATCATGATGTAGAAGTGTTATTAGCGATCGCCATGAATCCCAAAACACCGCAAACAGCTTTACTGTCATTAACTGAGGTAGAAAATACAGAAGTAGCTGAAGCTGCACAGTTACACATAACTTTAGCGGGAGAAATGCAGCAGGGATGGGATGAAGCTGCAATCATGGCAATGCAAAGTACCAATTTACCACGGGAACGTCAATCTTCGATTTATTTATGGTCGATTGGTGCTATACCGGAATATTTATTAAAAACTTTGGATGCTGAGGTACGTTTATATATTGCTGAAGATTTCAACACTGATGAGCAGATTTTAGCAAAATTAGCGACGGATAGTTATAGTAAAGTACGGGCAATGGTTGCTCAAAATCCCCATACTCCCATAAATATTGTCGAACAGTTAATGGGAGATATTAGCGATACAGTAAGGGAAGCTGTCGCTTATCATCCCCACACACCCCTGAGTTTACACCAACAGTTTCAAATCCAATTAGAACTAACCGAAAATCCGCTGATTTCTGAAGAAATTCTCAGACAACTTTCCACCAGTCAATGGATGCGGATTCGTTTGGCTATTGCCGCTCACTCTAGCACTCCTGGGGATGTGTTATTTGAGTTAGCCAAAGATCAAGATGTCATGGTACGTAAAGCTGTAGCGCTGAATCTTAATTCCACCGTCGCAGCATTAGAAAAATTGGCAACAGATAACGATGATTGGATAAGTAAAATTGTCGCAGTTCATCCGAATAATCCGGCACAAATTCCTCTTAATCAACAAAAAAATACAATATACGATTATATAAATACGGCACGCGCTCAAGGTATCCCAATTATGCCAGTATACGCTGTTTACGACCCCAATTTATTAACAGCGATGGCAGATAGTACTAATTACGATACTCGTCAAAGAGTTGCACAACACCCCAATACTCCCATTCATGTTTTAGAAAAACTCGTTGAAAAAGAAAACAATTCGATTCTGGAAACTGCACTTACTAACCTTTCCCGCAATTCCAAAACTCCCGACAGCACTTTACAATGTTTAGCACAAACTTCCGATTTAAAAATTTGTGCTGCTGTAGCACGTCATCGTCACGCTTCTAGCACAACACTCGCAGAATTAGCAAAGCATCATCGTTGGGAAGTTCGTACTATAGTCGCCAAAAATCTCAAAACTCCCCTCAAAACCCTCGTACAATTGATTCAAGATAAACATCGAACAGTTAGAGAAGCAGCGATAAATAATCCTTATGCTCCTGCAAGCGTCTTGGAACTGCTTGAAACTCTTAAAAATCCAAATTTATCTCCAGATATTCTTAATACCCTTTCTAACAGTCAATGGGTAATCATTCGTCAAGGAGTTGCACGTCATCCCAAAACTGATAAACATCTGCTCAAACAACTTGCAGAAGATAACATTAGTATGGTGCGTCTGGGTGTAGCTGAAAATCCCAATACTCCCAGTAGTTTACTCGAATTATTAGCACTAGATAATTGCGATACAATTGCGATCGCGGTTGCTTCTCATCCGAATACATCTTTAAATATTCTCGAACAATTAGCCATTTTAGGAAAAGCAGATAATCAAATTAAACAAGCAGCAATCAAAGCTTTAATAAATCGTTTTCCCCAAAGAATCAGTCAAGTGTTAGCAGATTGTGTCACCTCCACAACTCCCACATTCACCCGCTTACTAGTTTTTCTACATCCCTCAACACCAAGGGAAATATTAGCAGAGAATATTCATTCCTCATCTTGGTTAGAAAGATACGCCATCGCCAAAAATCCCCACACTCCCGATAATATTCGCGCTGCTTTAACTGGCGATGCTAATCGAATTGTTCGTGCAGCCGCAAAGAGGTGATGGGGGGATGGGGAGATGGCTGTCTCTTATA